>NZ_JBHXKE010000121.1:0-27492 GCF_042722765.1 Kitasatospora sp. NPDC058406 | reverse complement strand
CGGTGTGCGCAGGCTGGTGTTCTCCTCCACCGCCGCGACCTACGGCGAGCCGGAGGCCGTGCCGATCGCCGAGACCGCCCGCACCGCGCCGACCAACACCTACGGTGCCACGAAGCTGGCCGTCGACCACCTGATCACCGGCGAGGCCGTCGCCCACGGTCTGGCCGCCGTCTCGCTGCGGTACTTCAACGTGGCCGGCGCGTACGGCGCCTACGGCGAGCGGCACGACCCGGAGTCGCACCTGATCCCGCTGGTGTTCCAGGCGGCGCTCGGGCAGCGCGAGCACATCGCGGTGTACGGCGACGACTACCCGACGCCGGACGGCACCTGCATCCGCGACTACATCCACGTCGCCGACCTCGCCGACGCCCACCTGCTCGCCCTGGACGCGGCCAAGCCGGGCGAGCACCTGATCTGCAACCTCGGCAACGGCAGCGGCTTCTCGGTCCGCGAGGTGATCGAGTCGGTCAAGCGCGTGACCGGCCGCGAGATCCCGGTGCGGGTCTCCGGCCGCCGCGCGGGCGACCCGGCCGTCCTGGTGGCCTCCGCCGAGCGTGCCCACCGCGAGCTGGGCTGGACCCCGCGCCGCCCGAACCTGGACGACATCGTCGCCGACGCCTGGAAGTTCACCCTGGAGAAGAACGGCCTGTAGCCCCTGCGGGCCGGTGGCCCCGGCAGCCCGCCCCGGCGCCCGGGCCGGACGCGCCGCGAACGGAGCGCCGCCCCCGTACGGACGGGGGCGGCGCTCCGGCGTTCCCGGCGGCCCGAGAAGCACCAAGTCGCGTCAATTTCTCACCTCCTGACGAAACTTCACCAAACCCCCACCGAGTCGGCGGCCACCCCGTACGCTGATTCCGGTACCGGTGGGGGCCGGCACCTCGGCTCTTCCGGGTATCCGGGAGGCGGGCGGCGCAGGAACGCCCGGGCGGCGGAGGCAGGACCGGGGCGCCGCCCCGGACACGGGCCGGAGCTGAGCAGGGGGGAAGTGACGATGGGACGGATCCGCGTCCTGGTGGTCGACGACCACCGGATCTTCGCCGAGGCACTGGCCGCGGCGCTCGCCGCGGAGCCCGATGTCGAGGTCGGCGCGGCAGGCAGCGCGGCTGCCGCGGAGCGGGCGCTGGAGCGTGCCGCCACCGAGGGCCGCGCCTTCGACGTGGTCCTGGTCGACGCGGACCTGGGGGTCGCCGAGGCGGGGGCCGCCGCGCGCAGGGCCCGCCAGCCGGGTGTCGACCCGCCGCCGGAGGTCCTTCGCCGCCGACCCGTCGCCTTGCCTTCGCCCCGCCGTCCGGCCGCAGTCCCCGGGGGGCCGGGCACCCCGACCGCAGGATCGTCCGGCCTCGCCGGACCGCTCGGCAGCGCCGGATCGCCCGGTGCCGGCGGCGCGCCCCCCGGGGCGCACGCCGTCCGCCACCCGTCGGCGCTCCGCCCGGCCGCTCACCCGGCCGGCCCGTACCCGGCGGAATCGGGGCCGGCGACCCCGGCCGTTCCGGGTTCCCCCGCCGCCCCGGCGTCGACCGCCCAGGTGCCCGACGGCATCACCCTGCTGGCCCGGATCCGCCGCCACCATCCCGCGCTGCGGGCGATCGTCCTGGCCACCGCCGACGACCCGCACCGCGCCGCCCGCGCCCTGCACGCCGGCGCCACCGGCTGGGTGGCGAAGGAGAGTTCGCTGGCCAGGCTGCTGGCGGTGATGCGGGGCGTGCTGCGGGACGAGACGCACGTGCCGCCCGCCCTGCTCACCGGCGTCATCCGGGAGCTCACCACCGCCCGCCGGGACCGCACCGAGAGCGAGCGGCTGGTCGACACGCTCACCCCTCGGGAGAAGCAGATCCTGCGCTGCATGGTCGCCGGCCTCGGCCGGCAGGCCGTCGCCGAGCGGCTCTACCTGTCCCCGCACACCGTGCGTACGCACATGCAGAACGTCCTCGGCAAGCTCGGGGTGCACTCCACCCTGGCCGCTGTCGCGGTGGCCCGCCGGGCGGGTGTCAGTCCGTCCGAGCCCGCCGCTCCCGCGGCCCCGTCGTCCGTCGCCACGACCGCAGCTCCCGGCGCCGGCTGATCCGCCCGTCTCACCGCCGTACCGGCTCAGGTCCGTCAGGTCAGGGAACTCCGGAGGACACATGTCGCCGCACAGCACTTCCGCACGCCCGCACACGGCCGGGGAGGGCGCGAACCAGGGCGAGAGCGCCCAGGACGGGCTCCCGGGCGCCCCACTGCCGGCTTCGCGCGCCCCGGCCGCGCCGCCGACGGGGTTGCGGACCCTGGTGGTGGGCGCCGGTGCGGCGGGCACCGCGCTGGTCCGCGACCTGGGCCGCGCACCCGAGTTCGGTCTCGTGCCGATCGGCCTGCTCGACGACGACCCGGCCAAGGCCGGCCGGTCGGTGGACTCCGCCCCCGTCCTCGGCACCCTCGCGGAGCTGACCGGGCTCGCCGTCGAGTACCGGGCCCAGGTCGTCGCCCTGGCCATCCCCGGCCTCGCCCCGCAGCGCGTCCGCGCCCTGGCCACCGCCGCCGCGGCCGCCGGTGCCGCCGTCCGCTACCTGCCGTCCTTCCTGGCGGCGCTCCGCCGGGAGGTGGTCGGCTCCGACATGCGCAGCCTGGACGTCAACCGGCTGATCGGCCGGCACGAGGTGCACGTGGTCTCGGCCGACGTCCGTGACGTGATCGAGGGCCGGCGGGTGCTGGTGACCGGCGCCGGCGGCTCGATCGGCAGTGAACTCTGCCGCCAGGTCCAAGCGTTCAACCCGAGCGCGCTGTACATGCTGGACCACGACGAGTCCAACCTGCACCGGCTCCAGCTGGACATCTGGGGCGAGGCACTGCTCACCGACGAGTCGCTGGTGATCGCCGACATCCGGGACCGGCCGCGGATCCAGCAGATCTTCCGCGACCTGGAGCCCGAGGTGGTGTTCCACGCGGCCGCGCACAAGCACCTGCCGCTGCTGGAACGGCACCCCAGCGAGGCGGTGAAGTCCAACGTGCTCGGCACCGACCACCTGGTGGAGGCGGCGCTGGCCACCGGGGTGGAGCGGTTCGTGCTGATCTCCACCGACAAGGCGGCCGACCCGACGTCGGTGCTCGGCGCCAGCAAGCGGCTGGCCGAACTGATCGTCCAGGCGAACGCCCGGGACGCGCGCAACCTCGGCACGGGCGTGTTCTCCGCCGTCCGGTTCGGCAACGTGCTCGGTTCGCGCGGCTCGCTGCTCTCGGTGCTGGCCGAGCAGCTGCGCAGCGGCGGCCCGGTGACGGTCACCCACCCCGACGTGACGCGGTTCTTCATGACCATCGAGGAGGCCGTCGGCCTGGTGCTGGAGTCCGGCCGGATGGCGCGCGGCGGCGAGGTGTTCGTGCTGGACATGGGGGAGCCCGTGCGGATCGTCGACCTGGTGCACAACTTCGCCGAGCAGGTGCAGCTGGCCCGGGACGAGGTCGAGATCCGCTACACCGGACTGCGGGCGGGGGAGAAGCTCAACGAGGCGCTGTTCTCCGAGGGCGAGGAGCGGCAGCCGACCGCGCACGCCCGGATCTACGCGACCCTGGCCGAGTCCGGCTCCGGGCCGGAGGACCTGGCGGGCGGCCTGACGGGGCTGTACGAGGCGGCGGCGGTGAACAGCGACGACGAGGTGCGCCGCCGGCTGGCCGAGCTGCTGCCGGGCTACCGGACACCGGATCCCGTGCCCGCCCCGGTGCCGGCGCTCAGCGCGCCCTACCCGGACGGCTTCTGAGCGGGGCCCGTCCCCGCGGACCTCCGGGGTTTCCTCCACCGGGTCGGAAGGCCCGGGTCGGACGGTTCCGGGTCGGGAGGTTCGGGCCGGACGGTTCGGGTCAGGGGATGTTGTCGAAGGGGGCGACCAGCTGCCGGAGCAGTCCGGCGAGTTCGCCCCGCTGAGTGCCGGTCAACTGGGCGAGCAGCTCGCGCTCGTGCGCGAGCAGTCCGGCGAGTGCCTGGTCGGCGCGGTCGCGTCCGTCGTCGGTGAGGCGGACCAGGACGCCGCGCCGGTCGTCCGGGTCGGGCAGCCGCTTGACCAGGCCCTTGCCGGTGAGGCGGTCGATCCGGTTGGTCATGGTGCCGGAGGTGACCAGGGTCTGGGTGAGGAGCTGGCCGGGGGAGAGCTGGTACGGCGAGCCGGCCCGCCGCAGCGCGGTCAGGACGTCGAACTCCCAGGGCTCCAGCCCGTGCTCGGCGAAGGCCGCCCGACGGGCGCGGTCGAGGTGCCGCGCGAGCCGGCTGACCCGGCTGAGCACCTCAAGTGGTTCCACGTCGAGGTCGGGGCGCTCTCGGCGCCATGCTGCGACCAGCCGATCGACCTCGTCCTCCATGGCGATCAGTGTATCGGGGGTTGTGTCGATGTGAAGTCTCTTGACATCGAGAATTCCAGGGCGGACGCTTCGACTGGATATCTTGATGTCGAGAGACTTGGGAGGTGGGCCATGTCCGCACCCGTCTGGGACCCGGACCAGTACCTGCGCTTCGCCGACGAACGGACCCGCCCGCTGCGCGACCTGCTCGCCCGCGTCCCCTCCGTGCCGAACGAACCCGCCGCCACCGTCCTCGACATCGGCTGCGGCCCGGGCAACTCCACCGCCGTCCTGCGCGAACGCTGGCCCGGGGCGCGGATCACCGGGGTCGACAACTCCGCCGAGATGCTCGCCGCCGCCCGCGCCGGGGGCGGGGAGCCCACCGCCGACTACCTGCTCGCCGACGCGGCCGGCTACGACCCCGCGGCGGCGGCCCCCGACCTGATCGTCTCGAACGCGGCCCTGCAGTGGATCGGCTTCGAGCCGGGCGGCCGGTCCGGGTCCGGGGACTCCCCGGCGGGGGACGGCGGGCGGGGAGCGGCCGGCGGGCACCTCGACCTGCTGCGGCGCTGGGCCGCGGCGCTCAGGCCCGGCGGGGTGATCGCCTTCCAGGTGCCCGGCAACTTCGGGTCGCCCAGCCACGTGCTGCTCGCCGAGCTCCGCCGCAGCCCGCGCTGGCGCGAGTCCGTGGGCGGGAACGCCGTCCGGGCCGGCGTCCACCGACCGGACGAGTACCTCCGGACGCTCGCCGAGGCCGGCTGCACCGCCGACGTCTGGGAGACCACCTACAGCACCCTGCTCACCGGCGACGACCCGGTGCTGGAGTGGGTCAAGGGCACCGCACTGCGGCCCGTGCTCACCCGGCTCGCCGACCCGGCCGACCGTTCGGCCTTCCTGGCCGAGTACGGCGCGCTGCTCCGGGAGGCCTACCCGGCCGGGCCGCACGGCACGGTCTTCCCGTTCCGCCGGATCTTCGCCGTCGCGGTCCGGCGGGGCTGAGCTGGCTCAGGCCTTGCGGTCGCCGACCAGCTTGGGGTGCCGCTCCATCCCCTCCAGGCCGTGCCAGGCCAGGTTCACCAGGTGGGCGGCCACCTCGGCCTTCTCCGGCTTGCGCACCTCCAGCCACCACTGGCCGGTCAGTGCGACCATGCCCACCAGCATCTGCGAGTACATCGGGGCGAGCCGGGCGTCGAACCCCCGCGCCTTGAACTCCAGCCCCAGGATGTCCTCCACCTGCGTCGCGATGTCGCTGATCAGCGACGCGAAGGTGCCCGTCGACTGGGCCACCGGCGAGTCCCGGACCAGGATCCGGAAGCCGTCCGTGGACGTGTCGATGTAGTCCATCAGCGCGAACGCGGCCTGTTCCAGCAGCTCCCGCGAGTGCCCCCCGGTCAGCGCCCCGGTCACCATGTCCAGCAGCAGCTGCATCTCGCGGTCGACCACCACCGCGTACAGCCCCTCCTTGCCGCCGAAGTGCTCGTACACCACGGGCTTGGACACCCCGGCCCGCTCGGCGATCTCCTCCACCGAGGTGCCGTCGTAGCCGCGCTCCGCGAACACGATGCGGCCGACCTCCAGCAGCTGCTCCCGACGCTGCTTGCCGGTCATCCGTACCCGGCCGCCACGGCGGCGCGGTGCCGGCGCAGCACCGTCCGCCCCGGCGGCGGCACGCGGACGGGCCTGCGCCGGATCGGGCGCCGCGTCCGTCCGCGTGCTCCGGTGGCCGCCTGTGCTGTCTGCGCTGCTCCCGTTCACCCCTACATCATGCTGCAGGCGGGCCCTCATGCGGCGCGGCGGGCGGCGATCCGCTGTGCGTCCGGCCAGCGGACGTCCCTGGCCCAGCCGGCCAGCTCGAACCAGCGGATCAGCCGGGCCGAGGAGTCGATCTGTCCACGAAGGACGCCGTGCCGGGCCGAGGTCGGGTCGGCGTGGTGCAGGTTGTGCCAGGACTCGCCGCAGGAGAGCACGGCCAGCCACCAGACGTTGCCGGAGCGGTCGCGGGAGCGGAACGGCCGGTGGCCGACCGCGTGGCAGATCGAGTTGATCGACCAGGTGACGTGGTGCAGCAGTGCCACCCGGACCAGCGACCCCCAGAAGAAGGCGGAGAGCGCGCCCTGCCAGGAGAGCGTGACCAGCCCGCCGACCAGCGGCGGGATGAGCATCGAGAGGGCGGTCCAGAGCCAGAACAGCCGGGAGATCCGCCTTATGGCCGGGTCGCGGATGAGGTCGGGGGCGTACTTGAGCTGGGAGGTCTGCTCCTCGTCGAAGAGCCAGCCCATGTGGGCCCACCAGAGGCCCTTGAGCAGCGCCGGGACGGACTCGCCGTAGCGCCAGGGCGAGTGCGGGTCGCCGTCCTTGTCGCTGTACCGGTGGTGCTTGCGGTGGTCGGCCACCCAGCGCACCAGCGGCCCCTCGATCGCCAGCGAGCCGGCGATCGCGAGGGCGATCCGCAGCGGCCGGTTGGCCTTGAAGGCGCCGTGGGTGAAGTAGCGGTGGTAGCCGACGGTGATGCCGTGACAGGTGAGGAAGTACATCACCGCGGCGATCGCGAGGTCGGTCCAGCCGAGTCCCCATCCCCAGGCCACCGGGACGGCGGCGACCAGGGCGGCGAACGGGACGGCGATGAAGAGGCCGAGTGCGATCCGCTCGGCGGCCCCCTGCCGCTCCCCGCCGCGGGTGGCGGAGAGCTGCGGCGGGCCGGGGTCCGGGGAGTCGGCGTCCGGGGAGTCGGAGTGCGGGGAGTCGGAGTGCGGGGGGTCGGCGTGGGGGGTGGCGGTGGAGCGCGTGGAGTCGGCGCGCGCCTCGCCTGCCTGGATGCTCATGGGTGTCCCTTGCGGGGGAGAGGACGGGAGGCTACGTTCGCGTAACCTACGGAATCGTAGGTTGTGCCCCGCCAACAAGGGAATACGCCGCCGGGCGGCGCATGGGTGAATTCACCCGACTGGATGGCTGACGTCCCGATCCGGCCCGTGTCCACCCGCCCGGCCGCGGAACACCGGTGACGCCCACCGCGGCTGCCTGGTCATCACCGCGCGGGGAGGCGCCCGTCCCTGCCGTCGGATCGGGGTCGGAGGATTGGTGCAGCGGATACCCAGGGCGAGGTCGACTCGGGTAGGGTTTCAGCGACTGTCCGCCGTGGTGTAATGGCAGCACAGGGCCCTTTGGAGGCCTTTGTCTGGGTTCGAATCCTAGCGGCGGAGCCACCCCGCGCCTCGACTGCGCGTGTCACCCGGCCGCCGGTATTGTCTGGGCTGTCCGGCGGACTGTGCGAAGGCGACCGGCCTGTTGTCCCGGCCGGGCTGCTCTGCCCTCTCTGTGAACCGAATGAGGAGCCTCCCCCCGTGAGTGCCAATTCGCCCGCCGCCGTTGTCGTGCTTGCCGCCGGTGGCGGGACCAGGATGAAGTCGAACAGCCTGCCGAAGGTGCTGCACGAGGTGTGCGGACGGTCCCTGGTCGGCCATGCGGTGGCGGCCGCGGAGGAGCTGACGCCGGGCCAGCTTGTCGTGGTGATCGGCCACCTCCGGGAGAAGGTCCGGGAGCACCTGGCGGCCCGTCATCCGCAGGCCCGCGCCGTCGTGCAGGAGGAGCAGAACGGCACCGGGCACGCAGTGCGGACGGCGCTGGAGGCGCTGGCCGCCGACGGGATCGAGCTGGACGGCACGGTGATCGTCACCACCGGGGACGCGCCGCTGCTGACCGGGGAGACGCTGCGCGCCCTGGCCGACGCGCACGACGCGCAGGGCAACGGCGTCACCGTGCTGACCGCCGTGGTGCCGGACCCCTTCGGCTACGGCCGGATCCTGCGCGACGGCGTGGACGGTGTGGACGGCGCGGTCGCGGCGATCGTCGAGGAGAAGGACGCCTCGGACGCCCAGCGGGCGATCGACGAGATCAACTCGGGGGTCTTCGCCTTCGACGCCGGGCTGCTGGTGCAGGCGCTCGCCGAGGTGACCACCGACAACTCGCAGGGCGAGGAGTACCTCACCGACACCCTGCAGATCCTGCGCAAGGCGGGCCACCGGGTGGGCGCGGTCGTCGCCGCCGACTACCGGGACATCCTCGGCATCAACGACCGGGTGCAGCTGGCCCACGCCCGCCGGCTGCTCAACGACCGGCTGCTGGACCGCGCGATGCGGGCCGGCGTCACCGTGGTGGACCCGGCGACCACGTGGTTCGACGTCCAGGTGTCGTACGAGCCGGACGCGGTGGTGCTGCCCAACACGCAGCTGCAGGGCGGCACGCACCTGGGCGAGGGCTGCGAGGTGGGCCCCAACTCGACGATCAAGGACACCCGGATCGGCGCCGGCGCGCGTGTGACCAACACCACGGCGGACGGCGCCGAGGTCGGTGACCTCGCCGTCGCCGGGCCGTACGCGTACCTGCGGCCGGGCGCGAAGCTGGCCCGGAAGGCGAAGGTCGGCACCTACGTCGAGGTGAAGAACTCCGAGCTGGGCGAGGGCGCCAAGGTGCCGCACCTCTCGTACATCGGCGACGCCACCATCGGCGAGGGCGCCAACGTCGGCGCGGCCTCGGTCACCGTGAACTACGACGGGGTCCACAAGCACCGCACCGTCATCGGGGCGCACTGCCGTACCGGTTCCGACAACATGTTCATCGCTCCCGTGACGGTCGGTGACGGCGCCTACACCGCGGCCGGTTCGGTGATCACCAACGACGTTCCGGCGGGCGCGCTCGGCGTGGGCCGGGCACAGCAGCGGAACATCCCCGGCTGGGTCGAGCGCAAGCGCCCCGGAACGACATCGGCGCAGGCCGCGGCGGCTGCCACGGCCGCCGGCCGGGAGGGCTCGCCGGAGGCCTGACCGGTCGGGTGCCGGTCCGGCAGATGGTCCCGGGGCGGACGGTTTCTGTGCGGGCGCGTAACCTTGGGGTCATGCGTGCGCCGCAGGGCCTACCGCCCGTGTCCAGGCGTACCGACAATTCCCCGACTCCCTCCCGCAGGCAGGCGCGAGCCTGCCTGTGCGGTGCGGACGGGTTCAGCGTCAGCAACGCGAGGAGACGGTGGCAGTGAGCGGGATCACCACGTCGGGCGAGAAGAAGCTGAAGCTCTTCTCCGGCCGTGCCCACCCCGAGCTGGCGAGGGAGGTGGCCGAATCGCTGGGGACCGAACTCGTCCCGACCAAGGCCCTGGACTTCGCCAACGGTGAGATCTACGTCCGTTTCCTGGAGTCGGCGCGAGGCGCGGACTGCTTCGTGATGCAGAGCCACACGGCTCCCATCAACCAGTGGATCATGGAACAGCTGATCATGATCGATGCTCTCAAGCGGGCCTCGGCCCGGAGCATCACCGCGATCCTGCCGTTCTACGGGTACGCCCGCCAGGACAAGAAGCACCTGGGCCGCGAGCCCATCTCGGCCCGCCTGGTGGCCGACCTGCTGCGCCAGGCGGGCGCCGACCGGCTGATGGCCGTGGATCTGCACACCGCGCAGATCCAGGGCTTCTTCGACGGCCCGGTGGACCACCTGTTCGCGCTGCCGCTGCTGGCGGACTACGTGGGCGGCCGGGTCGACCGGGCGAAGCTCACCGTGGTCTCGCCGGACGCCGGCCGGGTGAAGGTCGCCGACCAGTGGTGCGACCGTCTGGACGCGCCGCTGGCGATCATCCACAAGCGCCGTGACATCACGCAGGCCAACACCATCCTCTCGGCCGACGTGGTCGGTGACGTGCAGGACCGGGTCTGCGTCCTCGTCGACGACATGATCGACACCGCCGGCACGATCTGCGCCGCGGCCGACGCGCTCTTCGAGAACGGCGCCGCGGACGTCCTGGTGGCGGCCACCCACGGTGTGCTCTCCGGCCCGGCGGCCGACCGGCTGAAGAACTCGCGGGTCAGCGAGTTCGTGTTCACCAACACGCTGCCGACCCCGGCCTCGATCCAGCTCGACAAGATCACGACGCTGTCGATCGCCCCGTCGATCGCGGCCGCCATCCGCGAGGTGTTCGAGGAGGGCTCGGTCACCAGCCTCTTCGAGGGCGTGCACTGACCTTCGCGGGTGCGCACCGACCGAGCCCCGTGCAGGCGGCCCCGGTTCCCTCGGGAGCCGGGGCCGCCGCCGATTTCGCGAGAGGCCACCGGTCCGGTTAGACTCGTGAAACTGCTCGGCGAGGGATGCCGTGTGCCTGCTTGCCGGGTGCCCGCTCCGTGATCGACGCGCTGCCGGCGCCGGATTTTCCGGGCACCGGCAGAAGTCGTTGCGCCGCCGAGTGACCCCCGAATGTTACGAGGGTGTGGTCCCGGCGGTTTTTTCGCATTGCCTGCACCCCGCGCCAGCTTTTACGAGGAGTGCAGTCGTGTCCGAGATCCGCATCGCCGCTGAGACCCGTTCCGAGTTCGGCAAGGGTGCCGCCCGTCGCGCCCGCCGTGCCGGCTTCGTCCCCGGTGTCGTCTACGGCCACGGCCTCGCGCCGGTTCACCTGAACCTGCCCGGCCACGACCTGATGATGGCCCTGAAGACCCCGAACGCCCTGCTGGTCGTGCCGATCGAGGGCAAGGACGAGTTCGTCCTGCCGAAGGCCGTCCAGCGTGAGGCCATCAAGCGCACCATCGAGCACGTCGACCTGCTGCTGGTCAAGCGCGGCGAGAAGGTCACCGTCGAGATCCCGGTCCAGGCCGAGGGCGAGCTGGCCCCGGGCGGCAACCTGCTGGAGCACGTCCTGCAGGCCCTGCCGGTCGAGGCCGAGGCCACCCACCTGCCCGAGGCCGTCACCGTCTCGGTCGAGGGCCTGGAGGCCGGTGCCTCCATCCACGCCAAGGACATCACCCTGCCGTCCGGCGTGACCCTGGCCGTCGACGGCGACACCGTCGTGCTGCAGGTCATCGCCGCCCAGGCCGCCCCGGCCGAGGCCGAGGCCGAGGCCGAGGGCGCCGAGGCCTGAGCCTTTCGGCAGGCTTCCCGGCAGGCCCTTCGACCGGCCTGTCGACCAGCTTGAGACCGCTGCCCCGGTCGCTCCCCGTACTGGGAGCGGCCGGGGCAGCGGTGCGTCCGGGATGATGGCGGTGCAGGTGACCACGAGGAGCGGTGGGATGAGCGAGGACGTGTACGAGGGCCCCTGGCTGGTGGTGGGGCTGGGCAACCCGGGGGAGCAGTACGCCAGGAACCGGCACAACATCGGGTTCATGGTGGTGGACCTGCTGGCGCAGCGGATGGGTGCCAGGTTCAAGGCGCACAAGAGCCGGGCCCAGGTGGCCGAGGGGCGGCTGGGCGGGCGCCGGGTGGTGCTGGCCAAGCCGATGTCGTTCATGAACCTCTCCGGCGGCCCGGTCACCGCGCTGCGGGACTTCTACAAGGCGCCGACCTCGGCGCTGGTGGCCGTCCACGACGAGCTGGACATCGACTACGCGGCGCTCCGGCTGAAGTCGGGCGGCGGGGACAACGGCCACAACGGGCTGAAGTCGATCACCAAGTCGCTGGGTCCGGAGTACCACCGGGTGCGGTGCGGGATCGGCCGCCCGCCGGGCCGGATGGAGGTCGCGGACTTCGTGCTGAAGGACTTCTCCGCCACCGAGCGCAAGGAGCTGGAGTGGTTCGTGGACCGCTCGGCGGACGCGGTGGAGGCGCTGCTCTCGGAGGGTCTGGAGCGGGCCCAGTCGACGTACAACTCCTGACCGCCGCCGTGTGAGTCGCGTCACGGCCCGGGCCGGTCGGGGCAGGTCCGGCAGGTTCGTCGGGGCCGGTCGGGCGGCGTCCGGCCGGGTCCGCGCCGGGGCCGTCGGCGTGCGGCGGGGCGGGCCCGACCTGCCGTGCGGCACCGTCGGGGCGGCCCGGCGCCGTGCCGCGGGCTGCGTACGAACGGGCGGCGGGGGGCTGCACAACAGTCGTGCAACGCTTGGTCGTCCAAACCTGAATGCGTGTGAGAAGGCTGTGCGGATCGGATAGCGTCAGGCCAGTACGCGAACGGGTTCTGGGGAGTTCTCGATGCGGAGTTTGCGGCCGGTCCGACGCCTTCGGCGGATCCGGGTGGTTCGACTGAGGAAGCTCGGACGGCGGGTGGGCACGGCGGGTGCGCTGGGCACCGCCGGCGCCCTGGGCGCGGCCGGCGTGCTGCTCTCCGGCGGTGTGGCGCACGCCGATCCGGTGGCGGATCCCGATCCGGGTGTGGTGTCCCCGGAGCCGGTCTCGGCGCAGTTCGTCGGCCCGGTGCTCGGCGGCTCGGTCGGCGGTGACGCGGGCCTGCTGGCCGTCGGCGGCGGCCTGGTCGTGGCCGCGGGCGGCGCGGCCCTGTGGGTCAAGCGCCGGCGCGCGGGCGATCTGACGGAGTGACGGAGAACGGAGGGGCCGGGTCCGAGGTGCGGACGCCGGCCCTTCCGGCATTTTCCCGCGGCTGTCATCCGTTCCCGGCGGCCGGGGCGTCCTGTGGGCATGAAGCGCGAATCGATGCGGCCGGACGGCACCACGGGTGACCCGTTCGACGAGTTCGTCGCGGCGCGGTACCAGGCGCTGCTGCGTGGCGCGTTCCTGATCACGGGGGACGTCCACGACGCACGGGACCTCCTGCACGACGCCCTGGCCCGGGTGTACGCCCGGCGCGGTGCGATCCGGGACCCCGGCGCGACCGAGGGCTACGTCCGCAAGGCGATGGTCCGCACGCACGTGTCGCGTTGGCGGCGGACCCGTCGTGAGGTGCTGACGCCGCAACTGCCGGACACCCCGGTGGCCGCGGTCGACGCACGGGACGAGCAACTGGAGCGGGCCCTGAGATCACTGTCGCCGCGTCAGCGGACGGCGGTGGTCCTGCGGTACTACGCCGATCGGTCGGTGGCCCAGGTGGCCGAGGAACTCGGGTGCTCACTGCCGACGGCCAGGACCCACCTGGCCCGCGCGATGAAGACGCTTCGACAGGAACTGGCACCGGCGAAGGAGATGGTGGGCCATGACGGCTGAGGACAGGGACGGTCGGGGCGCCGCGGACGGCGCTGCGGACCGGTTCGAGGAGGAGCTGGTCGTCCGGCTCGGGGCACGGGCCCGGTCGGCGGGCGGCAGCCCGCCGCTGGCGGAGCTGAGGGCCGCCGGCCGGCGCCGGTCGCGGCAGGGGCTGGCGCTGCGGGTGGCGGCGGGGGCGGCGGTGCTGGCGGTCGGCATCGGGGCGCTGACGCAGGTGGGGGTCGGCGGGGCTGGGGCCGCCGGGCCGGCGGGTCCGGCCGCGGCCGGGGCCACCGGCTGGGGACCGCCCCCGCCGACCCCCGGAGGGACGTCGTCGCAGACCCTGCACCCGCAGCCGTCGACGTCGAGCTCCATCGACACGGGAGGGATGCTCGGGGTCTGCGCGGGGGGCCCGGCCGCGCTGCGGCTGCCCACCTGGGAGGAGGCGCACGCCCCGTCGACCCCGCCCTCGACGCCGCCCTCGACCCCGCCGACCACCACCGCGGGGCCGACCCTGCCCGCGTCGCCGAAGCCCGGGTCGAGCACGAGCGGGGGCCAGGTCAACCGCCACCCGATCGACGTGTCCGCCGACATCAGGCGAATCGGCTCGGGGAGCTACCCGGAGCACTACTTCGGCGTCTGCAGTGACCTGGGGACCGGCGAGGTGTACGTGATGCGGGTCCCGGGGAGCGAGCTCGACCAGGTGGTGCTGAACACCGTTCCGCACCTCGGGGTGGGGATCAACTTCGTGGACGTGCCCGGATCGCGGAAGTTCTTCCACGCGCTGGCGCAGCGGATCGAGGTGGACGACCGGGACTACTGGGCGGAGCGGAACGTGACGATCTCCGACGTGTACGTCTCGGAGGACGGCACCGGCGTGCTCGTCGTCACCGCGCAGGCCCCGACCGCCCGGGCGGACGTCCTGGCCCGGTACGGGCCGCTGGTGATCGAGGTGCGGCCGCTGGACTGACCGGCAACGGGCGGGCCGGACGTCGCCGGACCGGCCGGGCGCCGCTCGTCCGGCCGGGGACGGCGGAGGGCCCCGCGGCACGCGCCGCGGGGCCCTCCGGGTGTTCCGGCCGGGGTCAGCCGGTGTTGCGCAGACCGGCGGCGATGCCGTTGACGGTCAGCAGCAGGGCCCGGGCCCGCAGCGGGTCCTCCTTGCGGCCGGTCGAGGCCTCCTCGCGCTGGCGGCGCAGCAGCGCGACCTGGAGGTAGGAGATCGGGTCCAGGTAGGCGTCGCGGACGGTGAAGGTCTGCTTGAGCACCGGGTTGCGCTCCAGCAGCTCGCTCTCCCCGGTGAGCCGGAGGACCTCGCGCAGGGTCACGTCGTGCTCGGCCACGATCTGGTCGAAGACGTGGTGCAGCTCGGCCGGGACCAGCTGCTCGACGTAGTGGCGGGCGATCCGCAGGTCGGTCTTGGCCAGCGTCATGGCGACGTTGGACAGGAAGTTGCGGAAGAAGTGCCACTGGCCGTACATCTCGTCGAGCACGTCGCCGAGACCGGCCTCGCGGGCGGCGGCGAGGCCGGCGCCGACGCCGTACCAGCCGGGGACGATCTGGCGGGACTGGGTCCAGCCGAACACCCACGGGATGGCGCGCAGGCCGTCCAGACCGGCGCCCGAGTCGGGGCGGCGGGACGGACGGGAGCCCAGGTGCAGCGAGGCGAGCTGGTCGACCGGGGTCGCGGCGAAGAAGTACTTCGGCAGGTCCTCCTGCTCGACCAGGGCCCGGTAGGAGGTGTGCGCGGCCTCGGAGACGCGGTCCATGGCGGCGTCCCAGCGGGCCAGTTCCTCGGGGGCCTGGCGCGGGGCGGTGTGCAGCGCGGAGGCCGCCAGGGTGGCGGAGATGGTCAGTTCGAGGTTCTCGCGGGCCAGCGAGGGCAGCAGGTACTTGTCGGAGATCACCTCGCCCTGCTCGGTGACCTTGATCTCGCCCTCCAGGGTGCCCCAGGGCTGCGCGAGGATCGCCTCGTGCGAGGGGCCGCCGCCGCGGCCGACGGTGCCGCCGCGGCCGTGGAAGAGCCGCAGCCGGATGCCGTACCGGTGCGCGACGTCGCGCAGCCGGCGCTGGGCGCGGTGGATCTCCCACTGGGAGGTGGTGATGCCGCCGAACTTGGAGGAGTCGGAGTAGCCGAGCATGACCTCCTGGACGTCGCCGCGCAGCGAGACGAGCAGCCGGTAGGAGGGGTCGGAGAGCATCTCGTCGAGGATCCGGTCGGCCTGCTGGAGCTCGTCGGTGGTCTCCAGCAGCGGCACGATGCCGATCTTGGCGATCCCGGCGTGCAGGTCGATCAGGCCGGCCTCGCGGGCGAGCACGGTGGCGGCGAAGACGTCGTCGGCGCCCTGGCACATCGAGATGATGTAGGACTCGACGATCTCGTCGCCGAAGCGCTCGAAGCCCTCGCGGATGGTGGTGAAGACGCCCAGGGTCTTGGCGCCGGCGGGGTCCAGCGGGGCCGGCGTCGGGGCGAGCGGGCGCCGCGAGCGCAGCTCCTTGGCGAGCAGCCGCTGGCGGTACTCCCGCGGCATGTCGGCGTAGCGCCAGGCCTCCTCGCCGAGCCGGTCGAAGAGCTGGCCGAGCGCGTGGTGGTGGGCCTCGGCGTGCTCGCGGACGTCCATGGTGGCGAGCTGGAGGCCGAAGGCCTCGACGGTGCGGATGGCGCGGGCGAGCCGGCCGTCGGCGATCAGCTCGCCGCGGTGGGCGCGCAGCGAGTCCTGGATCAGCCGGAGGTCGGCGATCAGCTCGCGGGTGCCGAGGTAGTCGCGGCCCTTGACGTGCGGGGTGCCGTTGGCGAGCCGCTCGCGGGTGTTCTCCAGCTTGAGCCGGACACAGGTGGCCTTGAGGCGGTACGGCTCCTCGGCGTTCATCCGCTTGTAGCGCGGGCTCAGCTCGGGGAGCAGCTGCAGATCGGCGTTGAGCGAGGCGAGCAGCTCGACCGAGGCGCCGGCCAGCCGCTCGGAGGTGGAGAGCGAGTTGCGCAGGTCGTCGACGGCGGCGAGGGCGTCCTTGATGCCGTACTCGTGCTGGAGGTTGAGGACGTCCCAGGTGACCTGCGGGGTGACGTTGGGGTTGCCGTCGCGGTCGCCGCCGATCCAGCTGCCGAAGGTCAGCGGACGGACGCCGTCGGGGAGGGCGAGGCCGACCCGGGCCAGCTCCTCGTGCAGCTCCTCCAGGACCGCGGGCACGGCTTCGCGGTACAGCTCGTCCAGGTAGTAGACGGCGTTGCGGGCCTCGTCGGTGGGCTCGGGGCGGGCGATCCGCAGCTCGTCGGTCTGCCAGAGCAGGTCGATGACCTCGGCGAGGCGGCGGTCGGCCTGGCGCCGGGCCGACGAGGTGCGCGCCGGGTCGGCGTGCGAGAGGCCGGCGGCGATCTCCTCGCGGTGGATCCGGTCGAGCAGTTCGCCGATCCGGCGGAGCTTGTTGAGGACGCTGCGGCGGGCCGCCTCGGTGGGGTGCGCGGTGAAGACCGGGCGGACCGCGAGGTGGGCCAGGGTGTTCTGGAGGTGCTTGGGGTCCGCCTCGGCGAGCTGGTCGGCGGTCTGCTCCAGCAGCGAGCCCTCGCGGGCGCGCCGGGTGGCCAGCTCGCGGCCGCGGTGCACCTGCTCGGTGACGTTGGCGAGGTGGAAGTAGGTGGAGAAGGCGCGCACCAGCTTGGCGGCGGTCTCCAGGTCGATGTCGGAGAGCAGTTCGGCGGTGGCCTCGCCGTTGGTGCGGCTCAGCAGACGGACCTGTTCGACCAGGCCCAGCAGCTGGGGGCCCTCCTGGCGGACCAGAGTCTCGCCGAGCAGGTCGCCGAGGCGGCGGATGTCCGCGCGCAGGGCTGAGTTGTCGGCGACCGGGCCGGCTGCGCCGACTGCGGTTTGGCTGTCCGCCGGGGTGGGGACCGGAGCGGTCACGGCTGGCTCCCTCGGGGTGGTGGGGTGTTCGGCAACGGCTCATCGTCACAGGTCCGCCCGCGTGTGGCGGGTGTGACGCGTGCGGACCGCGCTGTCCGACGCGACCAGCATAGGTGTCGGGAGGGTCGCTGTCCGCGAGGTGGCCGGATGGCGGACACGGATGCCCCGGGCCCGTATGTGGTCTGGACCACTTGGGGCGCGGTCGAGGTGTCGGGGCGGAACCGGGTGGGGAAGGGGCGGTGATGCGCCGTAGTCTGTGAGCCATGAGCAAGTCGCCTGGGGAGCGCGCGCGGGACCGGTCGTTCTTGTGGTGGCGGCGTCGGCGCAGCGCCCTCCTGGACGCCGGGCTGGCCGCCCTCGCGGCGCTGGAGTGTGCGGCCAGTTCGGTCGCCTTCCTGGGCGCCCGGTTCCACCTGGGAACCGCGACGATGTTCGGGGTCGCGCTGTTCGGCGCGCTGGCCGGCGCCACCCTGGTGCTGCGCCGCCGCTGGCCGGCCGTACCGGTGCTGGTCGCCCTGATGGTGATGCCCGGGATCCCCGGCATGGTGCTGCTGATGGTGGCGCTGTACACGCTGGCCGAGACGTGGGAGTGGCCCTCGCGCCGACGGCGGGTGGTGGCGCTCTCCGCGCTCGCCTACGCCGAGGTCGCCGGGGTGATCCTGCTGTCGATGCTGACCCCCGGCGACGTCGAGCAGCCGCCGTTCTGGGGCCAGCTGGTGCTGGCGCTGCTGGTGTCCGTCGGCCTGACCGTGGCCCCGGTGGTGACCGGCCTCTATGTCGGGGCGCGCCGGCGGCTGATCGAGTCGCTCAAGGACCGCGCGCACGGCCTGGAGACCGAGCTGGACCTGCTGGCCGAACAGGCCCGGGAGCGGGCCCGCCGGGCCCGGCTGGAGGAACGGACCCGGATCGCCCGCGAGATGCACGACGTGGTGGCGCACCGCGTGTCGCTGATGGTGGTGCACGCCGGGGCCCTGGAGCGGATCGTGGCCAAGGACCCGGACCGGGCGGCGCAGAGCGCCAAGCTGATGGGCGAGGTCGGCCGGCAGGCGCTCAACGAGCTGCGCGAGATCCTCGGGGTGCTGCGGATGTCCGACGAGGCGGCGATCGAGCCCGACTCGCTGGCCGCGCTGCCCCGGCTGGTCGACCAGTCGCGCGCGGCCGGGATGGCCGTCACCCTCACGGTCAGCGGCGGCCGGCAGGAGTTCACCGCCGAGGCCGAGCAGACCGCGTACCGGGTGGTCCAGGAGGGGCTGACCAACGCGCACAAGCACGCCGGCGGGGCGCAGGTCTCGGTGCTGCTCGCGTACGCGCCGAACGGGGTGCGGGTCAGCGTGGTGAACGCCTGCCCGGGGGGCGAGCGGGCCGCGGCCGCGCTGCCCAGCGGCGGCAACGGGCTGGTCGGGATGCGGGAGCGGGTGGTCGCGCTGGGCGGCACCTTCTCGTCGGGACCGGAGCGGGACGGCGGGTTCCGGGTGGAGGCGGTGCTGCCGTCGCGGCTGACGGTCCGGACCGACCGGCTGGTCTGAGCCCCGACGCCCGTCCGCCCTCCCGCTGCCGGTCCCGGCCGGGCGCCGGTGCGGTCGGGTACCGGGCGCGGTGGGGCGCGGTGGGTTGCGGTCCGGGGAGGCGGCCGGGACCGGCCCCGGTCTACGGCTCGTCGGGCGCGCGCAGCCGCTCGGGGGCGGTGCCGAGTACCAGCGCGGTGATCGCCTGGTCGACGCCGTGACCGAGGAACCACTCGCCGGTGTGGTCCAGGCTGTAGACCCGGCCCTCCTCGTCCACCGCCAGCAGCGCCTGTCCGTACGCCTCCTCGCCGAGCGGGGCGAGCCGGGTGTCCAGGGCGCGGCCGAGGTCGGCCAGGGTGCGCGGCTGGTGCAGCCCGCACAGGGGGTCGACCAGGAACGGGGTCCGGGCCAGCTGCCGTCCGGGGCCGGCCAGGTCGAAGGCGAGGCCGCCGAACTCGGCCCAGGCCTCCACCGCTGCCGGGAACACCGAGTGCTGGACGCCGGCCGGGCTGCCGTACCCGACCAGGGCGTCGGCCCACTCCTCGGCCTGCCGGATCTGCCAGCGGCCGGGGTGCCAGCCGGCCGTCTTGAGCTCGGCGGCGACGTCGGCGGGGAAGCGCGGACGCGTCCGCGGGGGCGGTCCGGTGAGGGTGGACGGCGGGGGCGGGGGCGGGGGCGGACTGGGCGGATTCAGGACGGGCTCCGGCGGGTCGGGGACGGGGGACGGTGCGGGTGCGCGGTCGGGGACCGGGCGGTGGCCGGTCAGCGGCCGGCGGCCGGGCCGACGGCGACGCTCTGCACGGTGAAGTGCTCCAGCAGCGGCGAGCAGGAGCGGCACGGCGGGGCGTGGGTACCGTGCGCCGGGTCGTGCTCCTCCCGGATCCGTACGGTCGTCAGCCGCGCGCCCTTGAGCGCCTTGCGGGCCTCGGGCAGGCTCATCGGCTTCCGGGAGGCGCGCTTGGAGCGCCTGCCGTCCACCGCCACCAGGTACTGGGACAGCAGGACCGCCTCCGGGCAGCGTCCGGTGAACCGCTCCCGGTGCTCCGGCGGCAGCGCGTCCAGGAAGTCGCCGACCAGCGGGTGCAGCACGGGCCGGCGGGCGGACTTGTCGCCCGCCAGGGTGTGCACCTCGCCGCCCTTCAGCGACAGGGCGGCGGCGACGGCGGGCAGCAGGCTGTCGCGGTGATGGCGCAGCGGCGGCGTGCCGGCCGGTTCCCCGGTGGTCATGGCGTCGTCCTCCCTCTCGCTCCCCGGTGCTGTCGGTACCAGTGGGGCTGGCGGGGCCGGCCCGGAGCAAGCCTGTCAAATGGCACTGACAACCGCACAACCGGGGTGCGGCGCCGGGCCGGGCCGGCCCGTCGACCCTCCGGCAGGGCCCCGCGCCCGGGCGGACGGACACGCGACGTTGGCCGGATCCGCACGGCATCGTCACGACTCGTCCCCGGGTTTCCCGAATCCACCCCCGGGCGGTGGTGGCGGCCGGTAGCGTTCCAGCAGCGAGCCGAGGGGTCGTTCGGCCGGTGGGGAACCCCGTGGGGTACTGGCAACTCCTTTGCCTGCCATGATCGTTGAGGGCGCCGGGGCGGGGGAGTCGCGGCGCCGAGCAAGGGGGGTCCTGCGATGACGGCGGAATCCGCCAGCGAGGCGCCCGGCGAACACGTGCCCACACCGGGCGCGCCGCCGGAGACCGTGCCGGTGAACCGGATCGGGATCGCGGTGGTCGGGGCCGGCTACTGGGGACCGAACCTCGTCCGCAACGCACAGCAGACGCCGGCACTGAGACTGCACTGGCTCTGCGACCTGGACGAGGCGAAGTCCCGCCGGGTGCTGGGCGAGTACAGCACCGTCCGGTCCACCGCCTCGTTCGAGGAGGTGCTGGCCGACGAACGGGTCGCCGCGGTGGCGGTGGCCACTCCGGCCGCCGCCCACTACCGGCTGGTCCGGGCCGCGCTGGAGGCGGGCAAGCACGTCCTGGTGGAGAAGCCCATCACCACCTCCGCCGCGGAGGCCGCCGAACTGGTGGCGCTCGCCGAGGAACGCGGGCTGGTGCTGATGTGCGACCACACCTTCTGCTACACCCCCGTGGTGCGCCGGATCCGCGAACTCGTGCACGGCGGGGAGATCGGCGACGTCCAGTTCTTCGACTCGGTGCGGATCAACCTCGGGCTCGTCCAGCCGGACGTCGACGTGCTCTGGGACCTCGCCCCGCACGACCTGTCCATCCTCGACTTCGTCCTGCCGCCGGGCGTCGAACCGGTCGGCGTCTCCGCCCAGGGCGCCGACCCGATCGGTGCCGGACGGGCCTGCGTCGCGTACCTGACCGTCCGGCTGAGCAACGGCGCGCTCGCCCACTGCCACGTCAACTGGCTCTCGCCGACCAAGGTCCGCACCACGCTGATCGGCGGGTCGCGGCGCACCCTGGTCTGGGACGACCTCAACCCGCAGGCCCGACTCGCGGTGCACGACCGCGGCGTCGACCTCACCCCGCCCGACGAGCTGACCGACGCGATCCGGCACCAGACGCAGATCTCCTACCGGGTCGGCTCGATGGTCGCCCCCGCGCTGGTCGAGCAGGAGGCGCTGCGCAACGTGATGGCCGAGTTCGCCGCCGCCATCACCGAGGGCCGGGACCCGCTCACCGACGGCCGGTCCGGCCTGCGGGTGCTCCAGCTGCTGGAGGCGGCCTCGCTCAGTCTCGAACTCGGCGGTGCCACCGTCCCGGTGGGCGCCGGCCTCGACGGCGCACTGCCCGAAGACGGCGCACTGCCCGAAGACGGCGCACTGCCCGAAGACGGCGCACTGCCCCAAGACGGCGCACTGCCCCAAGACGACGTACTGTCCGAAGCTCAGGAAAGGGCCGCCACGCGGTGAACGCTGTAGAGATCGAGGGCTCCCGCTGCCTGGTCACCGGTGGAGCCGGCACCATCGGCTCCACCGTGGTCGACCAGCTGATCGAGGCGGGTGCCCGCGAGGTCGTGGTGCTCGACAACTTCGTCCGCGGCCGGAAGGCCAACCTCGCGTACGCCCGGGAGGCGGCCGCGCCCGGCCGGCTGCGGGTGGTGGACGGCGACATCCGCGACCGCGCCCTGCTGCGCGAGCTGCTCCGCCCCGGCACCGACCTGCTCTTCCACCTGGCCGCGATCCGGATCACCCAGTGCGCCACCGAACCCAGGCTGGCCCTGGAGGTCATGGTGGACGGCACCTTCGACGTGGTCGAGGCCGCCGCCGAGGTGGGCGTCGGCAAGGTGGTCGCCTCCTCCACCGCCTCCGTCTACGGCCTCGCCGACGTCTTCCCGACGCCCGAGACCCAGCACCCCTACAACAACGACACGCTGTACGGGGCCGCCAAGGTCTTCAACGAGGGCCTGCTCCGTTCCTTCCACGCCATGTACGGCCTGGACTACGTGGCGCTGCGCTACTTCAACGTGTACGGCCCCCGGATGGACGTGCACGGCCGGTACACCGAGGTGTTCATCCGCTGGATGGAGCGGATCGTCGCCGGACAGCAGCCGCTGATCTTCGGTGACGGCGCGCAGACCATGGACTTCGTCTACACCGAGGACATCGCCCGGGCCAACCTGCTGGCCGCCGCCGCGCCCGTCACCGACCGGGTCTACAACATCGCCAGCGCCGGTGAGGTCTCGCTGCGCGGCCTCGCCGACGCGCTGCTCGCCGCGATGGACCGGACCGACCTGGGCGTCGAGCACGGCCCGGCGCGGGACACCGCCGGCGGCGTGGTCCGGCGGCTCGCGGACATCGCCGCCGCCGAACGCGACCTCGGGTGGAAGCCCGAGCTGGGCCTCGACGAGGGCCTGCGCCGGCTGGTCGCCTGGTGGCGCGAGCAGTAGCCACCGGGCCGCCGCGTCACCGGGCCGCTTCGCCGCGGCCCGTCCGCCGCCCGCCGGGGCCCGCCGCCGGGGCCGCTCCACCGCTCCTGCGGGCTCCTCCCCGCCGTGACCGCACGGCAGTTCGGAGTACACCTGTGTCCACCATCCCCGTCATGATCCCCTGGCTCGGCGAGGAGGAGGCCGAGGCCGCCGCCGAGGCCGTCCGCTCCGGCTGGGTGGCCCAGGGCCCCCGGGTCGCCGAGTTCGAGCGGGCCTTCGCGGAGCACCTCGGGGTCGAGCACGCCGTCGCGGTCTCGTCCTGCACCACCGCCCTCCACCTGGCGCTGACCGGCGCCGGCGTCGGGCCGGGGGACGAGGTGGTCGTTCCGTCGCTCTCCTTCGTCGCCACCGCCAACGCCGTCACCTACGTCGGTGCGGTGCCGGTCTTCGCCGACGTCGACCCGGCCACCGGCAACCTCACCGCCGCCACCGTCGAACCGTTGCTCACCCCGCGGACCAGGGCGGTGGTCGTGGTCGACCAGGGCGGCGTCCCGGTCGACCTGGACGCCGTCCGGGCCGTCGCCGGACCGCGCGGCATCACCGTGGTCGAGGACGCCGCCTGCGGGGCCGGCTCGGTGTACCGGGACCGGCCCGTCGGCAGCACGGCCGCGATCGCCGCGTACTCGTTCCACCCACGCAAGCTGCTCACCACCGGCGAGGGCGGCATGGTCACCTGCCGGGACGGCGAACTGGCCGCCCGGCTGCGGCGGCTGCGCGAGCACGGGATGAGCGTCTCCGCCGCCGACCGGCACGCGGCGGCCGGCGGGGCGAACCTGCTGGAGACCTACGACGAGATCGGCTTCAACTACCGGATGACCGACATCCAGGCCGCCGTCGGCCTGGTGCAGCTGCGCAAGCTGCCGGCCATGGTCGCGCGGCGGCGCGAACTCGCCGGGCGCTACCGGGAGCTGCTGGCCGGGACCGGACTCCGGCTGGTCGACGACCCGCCGCACGGCACCACCAACTACCAGTCCTGCTGGGTGCTGCCGCCGGACGGCGCCCCCGACCGTGCCGAGCTGCTCGCCCGGCTCGCCGAGGCCGGCGTCTCCGCCCGGCGCGGCATCATGGCGGCCCACCTGGAGGCCCCGTACGAGGGCACCGCCCGGGTGCCGCTGCCCGCCACCGAACTGCTCACCCGGCGCTCGCTGATCCTGCCGCTCTACCACGCGCTGACCGAGGAGCAGCAGGACCGGGTGGTCGGGGCCCTGCGGACCGCGCTCGGCTGAGCGGGCCGGGCGAGCGGCTCGTGGGCCCGGACGCCCGCCCGCCGTTCCACCGGGCCGGTTCCACGGCGCCCGCCCGACGGCGCCCTCCCGACGCCGCCCGCTCCGGCCAGGCCCGTTCCCGTGTCCAGGCCCGTTCCCGCGTTCCGACCGTTCCCATGTCCGACCGGCCCAGGGGAGACCACGATGACCACCGACCAGCCCGTACCGCTCGTCGACCTCAGGGCCGCGCACGCCGAGGTCGAAGCCGAGGTCCGGGCCGGCTTCGACCGGGTGCTCGCCGGCGGCGGCTACGTCAAGGGCCCCGAGGTGACCGGCTTCGAGGAGGAGTACGCCGCCTTCTCCGGTACCCGGCACTGCGTCGGCGCCGCCAACGGCACCGACGCCCTCGAACTGGCCCTGCGCGCCCTCGACCTCCCGCCCGGCGGCGGTGTGGTGCTGCCCGCCAACACGTTCGTGGCCACCGCCGAGGCCGTCCAGCGGGCCGGACTGCGCCCGGTCCTGGTCGACGCCGACCCCGACCACCTGCTGATCGACCCGGCGCGGGTCGCCGACGTCCTGCCGGACGCGGTCGCGCTGCTGCCCGTCCACCTCAACGGCCAGCTCGCCCCGATGGCGCCGCTGCTCGACCTGGCCGGAGACCGGCCGGTCGTGGAGGACGCCGCGCAGTCCCAGGGCGCCCGGCAGCACGGCCGGGCGTTCCACGGCCGGATCTCCGCGACCAGCTTCTACCCCGGCAAGAACCTGGGCGCGTACGGCGACGCGGGCGGCGTCGTCACCGATGACGACGGACTGGCCGCCGCGGTCCGGCTGATCGGCGACCACGGCTCCGCGCGCAAGTACGTGCACGAGCGCTTCGGCTTCAACTCCCGGATGGACGCGCTGCAGGCCGTCGTGCTCCGGGCCAAACTGCGCCGGCTGCCCGCCTGGAACGAGGCCCGCCGGGCCGCAGCCGAGCGGTACGACCGGCTGCTGGCCGGCCTGGACGGGATCACCCCGCCGCGTACCGCCCCCGGCAACGAGCACGTCTGGCACCTGTACGCGGTGCGGGTCGGCGCCGGCCGGGACCGTGACGCGCTGCTCGGCGTCCTGAACGCGGCCGGCATCGGCGCCGGCGTCCACTACCCCGTCCCGGTCCACCTCCAGCCCGCGTTCCGACACCTCGGCCACGGCGAGGGGGCGTTCCCGGTCGCCGAGCGGGCCGCGCGTGAACTGCTGACGCTGCCGCTCTACCCGCAGATCGGCGAGGCGCAGCAGGAACGCGTGGTGGAGGCGCTGGCCAAGGCACTGGCGGCCTGAACCCGGTCCGGCCCCCGTCCTGTCCTGGTCCCGTCCCGGTCTCCCCGGGCGGGGGACCGCGGCCGGGACGCACCCCCTACCCTGGTGTCCAACAAGCGCACCGAGAATTTGCAGCAGCCAGTGGGGGCTCCCAGATGACGACAGGTCGGCCCGGCGTCGCCGCCGCACCGAACGCGGCGTACGCAGGTCAGGTGGTGCAGTTCCCGGACCCGGTCCGCGCGGAGCGGCACCCCGCCGGGGTCCAGGTGGACGAGTACGGCTACCCGGACTTCGGCCCGTACGCCGCCGCGGCGGCCGAGGTCGCCGACCCGCCCGTCGGCTTCGGCGTCGACGAGCTGAGGCTGACCGACTACGTGTCGGCCAACGCCGCGCTGTTCACCCAGGGCCACCCGCTCTGGGCCGACCTGGAGACCGCCGTCGCCACTCCGCCCGGCTGGACCTGGCACCACGCGGTCGGCCGGGCGGCCCCCGGCTGGCGCCGGATGGAACTGGTCCCGGTCGAGGTCAAGGCCCTGCTGCGGCACCACGGCGGCCTGGCCACCTCCTCCGCCGACCACTTCCGGCGCGGCACCCGGCCGCTCCAGGAGAAGCGGCCGGTGCACTTCTCGCTCGCCAAGGACGGCGGCGACCCGATCGGCGTCACCGAGGACCTGGTGCAGCGCGCCGAGGAGCGCCTCGGCTACCGGCTGCCCGGCGCCTACCGGACCTTCCTCAAGCTCGGCGGCGGCCACGCCCCGGTCGGGGTGGCGCTCGACCCGGAGCTGGGGCTGCTGCTCGACCAGCCGTTCCTGACGCTCAGCGAGGAGTACGGCACCGAGGACGTCGTCTACGCCAACAAGTGCCTGCGTGACCACCTCACCAAGGACTACCTGGGCATCGCCTACGCGCAGGGTGGCATCGTGGCGCTCAAGGTGCGCGGCGAGCGGACCGGCTCGGTCTGGTTCTGCCTCTACGACGACGCCCGCGACAACGGCGCCGCCGAGTCGCCGGAGGACCGGACCGGCCGGCTGCTGCTGCCCTGCGGCGAAGACTTCGACGCCTTCCTGCTCCGGCTGGCCGGGAGCCCGCCGGAGCTGGAGACGGTCGCCGAGCTCATGGTGGACGGCGGGTTCGCGCGCGCCGTCCCGGTGGGCTGACGTGGCGGCGGTGGCGCGGCCGGGGCCGGCCCCGGTACCGGTGGTCGAAGGTGCGGAACAAGCGGGGACGAAGGGGACAGGGGTGAACCGGGCGTGGTGACGTACGCGCAGGCGCAGGAGCTCGCCGAGGAGTGGATCAACGGCGGGGTGCCGCAGGAGCGGCAGCGCGAGGTGCGGGTCCGGGAGTTCGACCTGGGCTTCGTCTGCTGGGCGGTCCAGCCCGGTGGGGGCGCGGACTCCGCGGGCCGGTCCGGGGCCGGTGCGACCGGATCCGAGGGCGAGGCACGGCTGGTGATCGCCCGGGACTCCGGCGCCAGCACGCTCTGGCCCGCGCTGCCGGTCAACGAGGTGGTCCGGCAGTACGAGGAGGCCTACGGCCGGCCGGTCGCGGCCAACCCGGCCGGGGCGGCCCGGCCGACGCCGGGGCCGGTCGAGGCGACGTCCTTCCTGCTCAGCCCGCCGCAGTGGCTGCAGGAGGCCGGTGCGGCGGCGCTCGTCGCCGAGGCGGAGCGGCTGGGTACGCCCGCCGAGCCGGTGCCGCCCGCCGCGCCCGCCGAGCCCGTCGTGCCCGTCGTGCCGCCGGTGCTGCCCGCGCCGTCGGCTCCGGTGGGCGCCGAGCACGGGCCGGCGCCCGCCGTCCTGACCACGCCGCCGGTCTCCGAGCGGCCCGCCGGGGACGCCCCGACCATGCTCGCCCCGCCGCCCGTGTTCGACGACCCGGCCGACGCGCCGGTGTCCGCCGCGGGGGCCGAGGCGGCCACCGTGCTGCTGCCCGAGGGGCTGCGCACCAACGGCGCGGGCCTGCCCGGCGCGCCCAGCGCCGGTTCGGAGGCGGCCACCGTGCTGCTGCCCGAGGGCGGCCTGCAGGTGGTGGTGCCGCCGTCCGGTCCGGCCGTGGAGCCGGCGCCGACGGTGCTCGCCCCGCCCGGAGGTCTCCCCGGTCTGGGCGGTCTGCCGGGTGCGCCCGGGCCCGGCGCCGCGGTGCCGCCGTCCGGTCCGGCCGTGGAGCCGGCGCCGACGGTGCTCGCCCCGCCCGGGGGCCTCCCGGGTCTGGGCGGCCTGCCCGGCGCGCCCGCGCCGGGCGCCCCCGGTGCCCCGGTGCCTCCGTACTCCGCTCCGGGGGCCGGCCCCACCGTCGAGCACGCCCCGACGATGCTGGCCTCGCCCGACGGTGTCCCGGGTCTGGCCGGTCTGCCGGGTGCGCCCGGGCCCGGCGCTCCCGTACCGCCGCCCGTCGGCCCCGCCGCCGACGGGCCGCAGGGCGCCCGCGGCCGCAACCCGGCCTCGGCCCCGCCGCCGCCCCCGCCCGCGGGGCTGCGCGGCGGCCCGGGCGCTTCCGGCGCACCCGGTGCCCCTGCGCC
>NZ_JBHXKE010000120.1:0-27678 GCF_042722765.1 Kitasatospora sp. NPDC058406 | reverse complement strand
TGTTCCGTGGTTCTCGACGGTGACGGGGGAGCGGGTCACGGAGCCGGTGGACGCGGCCTACTGGTGGTCCAACCTGCGCGACCAGGTCCGCTTCGCCCCGGTGATCAAGGCTCTGGCCGACTCGGGGCACCAGCTCTTCGCGGAGGTGTCGGGGCACCCGGTGCTCACCGTGGCGCTGGAGCAGTGCGCTCCGGACGCGGGGGTGTGGGGGACGCTGCGCCGGGGCGAGGACGGCCCGGCCGGGCAGATCCGCGCGCTCGGCGACGCCTGGACGCGGGGCGTCCGCGTCGACTGGTCCCCGTGGTTCTCCGGCCTGCGCCCGCTGCCCGACCTGCCGACCTACCCCTTCCAGCGCCGCCGCCACTGGCTGACGCCCGAGGAGCAGCGCCGCGACCAGGGCGGCGACCCGGAGTTCTGGAACGCCGTCGAGGGCGGCGCCGAGTCGCTCGCCGACGAACTCGGCCTGACCGCCGACGCCGTCGAACCGGTGCTCGACGGGCTGGCGTCCTGGCGGGCGCGCCGGAAGCTGGCGTCCACGATCGACGGCTGGCGGTACGCGGTCGGCTGGGTCCCGCTGCCCGTCCCCACCCCCACCCCCGCGCCCGCCTCCGGACCGGGGCGCCCCGAGGGCCGGTGGCTGCTCGTCAGGCCCGAGGGCGTCGACACCCCCGTGCCGGACGGCCTCCTCCCGGACGCCGACGTGCTGGTCCTGGACGCCGCCGCCGACCGGGCCGCGATGGCCGCCGCCCTGCCCTCCGGGCCGTACGACGGCGTGGTGTCGCTGCTGGCCCTCGACGAGAGGCCGGTGCCGGACCACCCCCTGGTCGCACGCGCCGTCGCCGGCTCGCTGACGCTGCTCCAGGCACTCGGCGACGCCGGGATCGACGCCCCCGCCTGGGTCCTCACCCGGGGCGCGGTCGGCGTCGGCGGCGCCCCGCTCAGCCTCGCCCAGGCCGAGGTCTGGGGCCTGGGCCGGATCGCCGGGCTCGAACTGCCCGGCCGCTGGGGCGGACTGGTCGACCTGCCCGAGACGCCGGACGCCCGCTCCGAGGAGATCCTCGCCGCCGTCCTCGCCGGCGCCCTGGGCGCGGAGGACCAGCTCGCGATCCGCGCCGACGGACTGTGGACCCGCCGGATCACCCCGGCGCCGGCCCGCCGGGGCGGGGAGGGCTGGCGGCCCCGGGGCACCGTCCTGGTCACCGGCGGCACCGGCGCGCTCGGCTCCCGGATCGCCCGATGGGCCGCCGCGAACGGCGCCGAACGGATCGTCCTGACCAGCCGGCGCGGCCCCGGGGCGCCCGGCGCCGCCCGGCTGGGCGACGAACTGGCCGCGCTCTGCCCCGAGGTCCGGATCGTCGCGTGCGACCTGGCCGACCGGGCCTCCGTCGAGGCGCTGCTGGCCGAGGCCGGCCCCGTCGACGCCGTCGTGCACGCGGCCGGGACCGGCGCGAACGTGCCGTTCGACGAGACCGACGTCGCCCTCGTCGAGCGCCTGCTCGCGGGGAAGGTCGCCGGCGCCGTCCACCTCGACGCCCTGGTCGGCGACGTGGACGCGTTCGTCACCTTCTCGTCCATGTCCGGCGTCTGGGGCAGTCAGGCGCACGCCGCCTACGCGGCCGCCAACGCCGCCCTGGACGCGCTCGCCGAGCAGCGGCGGGCCCGCGGCGGCAGGATGACCGCCGTCGCCTGGGGCTCGTGGGACGAGGCCGGGATGGCCTCGGCCGAGGTCGGGGCCCAGCTGCGCCGGCGCGGCATCGTCCAGATGGCGCCGGAACTCGCGATCGAGGCGCTGCGCCGCGCGGTCGCCCAGGACGACACCACGATCTGCGTGGCCGACGTCGACTGGCCGCGCTTCACCGAACTCTTCACCGCCGAGCGGCCCCGGCCGCTGATCGGCGACATCCCCGCCGTCCGGGACGCGCTGGCGCAGGCGGCGGAGCCCGCCGGGGACGGGTCAGGTCTCGCCGCCCGCCTGGCGGGCCTGCCCGTCGCCGAGCAGGAACGGATCGTCCTCGCCTGCGTCCGGTCCGGCGCCGCCGCCGTGCTCGGCCACCCCTCCGTCGACGACATCGCACCCCGCAGGCCGTTCCGCGAGCTGGGCTTCGACTCGCTGACCGCCGTCGACCTGCGCAACCGGCTGCGCGCCGAGACCGGCCTGCCGTTGTCGGCCACGGTCGTCTTCGACCACCCGAACGCCGCCGCGCTGGCCGCGCACCTGCTGGCCCGGGCCGGCGGCACCGCGGCCCCCGCACCCGCCGTCGCCGTCACCACGGCCGACCGGGGCGAGCCCCTGGCGATCACCGCGATGAGCTGCCGCTTCCCGGGCGGCGTCGGCTCGCCGGAGGACCTGTGGCGGCTGGTGACCGACGGCGTCGACGCGATGTCACCGTTCCCCACCGACCGCGGCTGGTACCTCGGGGACCTGGTCAACGCGGACTCGGCGGTGCGCGGCACCACCTACACCAGCGAGGGCGGGTTCCTCGACGACGTCGCCGGCTTCGACGCCCGCCTGTTCGGGATCACGCCGCGCGAGGCCGTCGCGATGGACCCGCAGCAGCGGCTGCTGCTGGAGTGCGCCTGGGAGGCCCTGGAACGCGGCGGCCTGGACCCGCTGGGCCTGCACGGCACCCGGACCGGCATGTTCGCCGGAACGAACGGCTCGGACTACCTGTGGTCGATGGGCGTCTTCCCCAGCGAGCTGGAGGGCCACCTCGGCACCGGCAACGCGGCCAGCGTCCTGTCCGGGCGGGTCTCGTACACGTTCGGCCTCGAAGGCCCCGCGATGACCGTCGACACCGGCTGCTCCTCGTCGCTGGTCGCGCTGCACCTGGCCGGGCAGGCGCTGCGGGCCGGTGAGTGCGACCTCGCGCTGGTGGGCGGCGTCACGGTCATGTCGACGCCCGGCCCGTTCGTCGAGTTCAGCCGGAAGGGCGGGCTGGCCGGCGACGGCCGCTGCAAGTCCTTCGCCGCCGCCGCGGACGGCACCGGCTGGGGCGAGGGCGTCGGCGTGCTGGTGGTCGAGCGGCTCTCGGACGCGCAGCGACTGGGTCACCCGGTCCTCGCCGTGGTCCGGGGCAGCGCGGTCAACCAGGACGGCGCGTCCAACGGCCTGACCGCGCCGAGCGGCCCCTCCCAGCAGAAGGTCATCCTCCGGGCGCTGGCCGACGCGCGCCTCGAACCCGCCGACATCGACGCGGTCGAGGCGCACGGGACGGGCACCACGCTGGGCGACCCGATCGAGGCCAACGCGCTGCTGGCCACCTACGGAGCCGGCCGCACCGGCGACCCGCTCTGGCTCGGGTCGGTGAAGTCGAACATCGGCCACACCCAGGCGGCGGCCGGCATGGCCGGGCTGATGAAGACGGTGATGGCGATGCGGCACGGCGTGCTGCCGAGGACGCTGCACGTCGACGAGCCCTCCCCGCACATCGACTGGGCGCTGGGCGGCGTCGAGCTGCTCACCGAGGCCCGCCCCTGGCCGAGGACCGGCCGGCCGCGCCGGGCCGGGGTGTCGGCGTTCGGCGTCAGCGGGACGAACTCGCACGTCATCCTCGAAGAAGCACCGGAGGCGTCCCGGCCCCGGCCCGAGGCCGGGTCGCAGCCCGGGTCGCAGGGGGAGCCCGAGCCGGGCCGGCCGGTACCGCTGCCGCTGTCCGGCGCCGACGACGGCGCGGTCCGCGCCCAGGCCCTGGCGCTGCGGGACGTCCTCACCGCCGGGGCTTCCCCGGCCGACGTCGGCGCGACGCTGGTGGGCCGGGCGGCGCTCCCGGTGCGGGCGGTGGCGTGGGACGCGGAGGGTCTGGAGGCGGTGGCCGCGGGTCTGGGCCCGGTGGCCGGGTCGCCGTCGGGCAGCTCGGACGTGGTGTTCGTGTATCCGGGTCAGGGTGGTCAGTGGCTGGGTATGGCGGTGGGTCTGCTGGAGTCGCGAGCGTTCGCGGAGCGGTTGCGGGAGTGTGATGCGGCGCTGTTGCCGTTGACGGGGTTCTCGGTGGAGGCGGTGCTGCGGGGCGGGGACGACTGGTTGGCGCGGGTGGAGGTGGTGCAGCCGGTGCTGTGGGCGGTGGGTGTCGCCCTCACGGCGTGGTGGGAGTCGTACGGGGTGGTGCCCGCCGCGGTGGTGGGTCATTCGCAGGGTGAGGTGGTCGCCGCGGTGGTGGCGGGGGCGCTCACGATCGAGGACGGGGCGCGGGTGGTCGCGGCGCGTTCCGGGGCGCTGGTCGGACTGGACGGGCACGGCGGCATGGCCTCCGTCGGCGCCACGCCCGACGACGTCGCGGACTGGCTGGCGGGCCCGGAGTGGGCCGGCCTGGTGGTGGCCGCCGTGAACTCCCCGTCGCAGGTGGTGGTGGCGGGCGAGCGGCCGCTCGTCGAGGCGTTCGTGCCCTGGTGCGAGAGCCGCGCAGTCCGGGCCCGGCTGGTCGGCGTCGGGTACGCGTCGCACTCGCCGCAGGTGGAGCCCGCGCGTGAGGCCGTGTCGGCCGCACTGGGCGAGGTGCGCGGCGCGGCCCCGCGCATCCCGTGGTACTCGACGGTGACGGGGGAGCAGGTCACCGAACCGGTGGACGCCGCCTACTGGTGGTCGAACCTGCGGGAACAGGTCCGCTTCGCGCCGGTCGTGGAGAAGCTGGCGGCGAACGGCTTCCGGCTGTTCGCCGAGGTCTCCGGGCACCCGGTGCTCACCATGGCCCTGGAGCAGTGCGCCCCCGACGCCGGGATCTGGGGGACGCTGCGCCGGGGCGAGGACGGCCCGGCCGGGCGGATCCGCGCACTCGGCGAGGCGTGGGTCCGCGGGATCGAGGTCGACTGGCGGGCCTGGCCCACCGACGGCCGCCGCCTGCCCGACCTGCCCACCTACCCCTTCCAGCACCGCCGCTACTGGCTCTCGCCGGACCACGCGGGCGAGCCCCTCACCCGGGACACCGGCCTGCGCCACACCGTCGGCTGGGCCCCCGTGACGCCCGGCGCCGGTGCCCGGCTCACCGGCCGCTGGCTGGTCGTCGTACCCGCCGTACCCCACCCGCTCGTGGCGGCCGTCACGGCGCACCTGGCCTCGGCCGGTGCGGACGTGGTGACCGCCGGCGCGGGCGACGACGTCCCGCCCGGCGGGACCGCGGGCGTCGTGTCCCTGCTGGCGCTCGACGAGCGCCCGCATCCCGACCACCCGGCCGTACCGCGCGGCCTCGCGGACACCGTCTCCCTGGTGCAGATGCTGGACGGCGTGGACGCCCCGCTGTGGATCGTCACCAGCGGCGCCGTCGCCGTCGGCGGCGAACCGGTGCGCAGCCTCGCGCAGGCCCAGGTCTGGGGCCTCGGCCGGGTCGCCGCACTCGAACACCCCGGCCGGTGGGGCGGCCTGGTCGACCTGCCCGAGGCCGGCGCCGACGGGCTCACCGCGACGGGCCCCGCCGCCGACGGGCTCGCCGCGCTCCTCGCCACGACGGGCGGCGAGGACCAGATCGCGCTCCGCGACGGGCAGCCCTGGGGCCGCCGCCTGCGGCCCGCCCCGGCGACGGCCGAAGCCGGCTGGCGTCCGCGCGGAACCGTCCTGATCACCGGCGGCACCGGCGCACTGGGCGGGCACACCGCCCGCTGGGCCGTCCGCAACGGCGCGACCGGCGTGGTCCTGGCCGGGCTCCGGGGCCCGGACGCCCCCGGAGCCGAAGCCCTCCGCGCGGAACTCGCCGAGACCGGCGCGCAGGTGACCGTCGTCGCCTGCGACCTCACCGTCCGGGAGCAGGTGGACTCGCTCGTCGCCGGCCTCCCCGCCGACCTCAGCGCCGTCGTGCACGCGGCGGGCGTCGCCCAGGACACCCCCGTCGCCGACCTGACAGCGGCCGAGACCGCGGCCGTGACGGGCGCCCGCGTCACCGGGGCGCTCCTCCTGGACGAGCTCCTGGCCGGCACCGAGCTGGACGCGTTCGTCGTCTTCACGTCCGTGGCCGGCGTCTGGGGCACCGCCCGGCACCCCGCCTACGCGGCCGCCGACGCCTTCCTCGACGCGTTCGCCGACCGGCGCCGCGCCCAGGGCCGGCCGGCCACGGCCGTCGCCTGGTCACCGTGGGCGGGCGGCGGGATCGCCGCCACGGCGGCGGCGGACGGCTCGCTGCTCCGGCTCGGCATCCGGCCGCTGGACCCCGGCCGGGCGGTGGCCGAACTGGCCGCCGCACCGGCGTCGCTGGTCGTCGCGGACGTCGACTGGGCCCGGTTCCTGCCGGCGTTCGGCCTGGCCCGGACCGGCCGCCTCCTGAGCGAGCTGGAGGCCGCCGCCGACCGCGGCCCGGACCGGCCCGAGGACACCGACGCCGCCGCCGCGCTCCGCGACCGCCTGGCCGCCCTGCCGCCCGAGGACGCCGAGCGCGAACTGGTCGACCTGCTGTGGGGACACATCGCGGCCGTCATCGGCATTTCCCGCGCCGACAGGATTCCGCCGGACCGTGCTTTCCGGGAAATCGGATTCGACTCGGTCACGGCCGTCGAGCTGCGCAACCGGGTGAATGCGTCGACCGGGTTGCGGTGCCCGGCGACACTGGTCTTCGACCATCCCACGCCCGCCGCACTCGCGGCGTATCTGCGAATTCACATGGTTCCGGACAATTCCCGTTCGGTCCTCGACGAACTCGACGGCATAGAGCAGCGGCTCACCGGATCCACCCCGGACACGATCACCGGGACCAAGCTGCGGATCAAACTCCGTTCGCTGCTGTCCCTGCTGGACGCGGGGGGTTCCGAGGCGTCCGCGGCGGCGCCGGGGACGCCCTCCGGGGATTCCGACGACGACCTGCTGAAGTTCATCGACTCGCAGCTCGGACGGGCCTGAGCGGGCAGGCCCCTAGGGGAGCGCTAGGGGTTCCGGGTGGCAATCCGGAGCTCCTAGCCTCAGCGTCGGGCTGCTTTTCGAGGCCTTCGATTTCGGACGTCGCTCGATTCGACGTGCGTTCGGTCATCCGCAGAGGTGAAGCTGAATGGCAACTGAGGAAACCCTTCGCGATTACCTCAAGTTGGTGAGCGCGGACCTGGCCCAGACCCGCCGGCGCCTCACCGAGCTGGAATCCGCGGAACAGGAGCCGATCGCCGTCGTGGCGATGGGGTGCCGGTACCCCGGCGGGGTGTCCTCCCCCGAGGACCTCTGGGCCTTGGTGGACGAGGGCCGGGACGCCGTCTCCGGGTTTCCCACGGACCGGGGCTGGGAGGGCTGGTTCGCCCCGGCCGCGGCGGCCGAGGACGACGTCCGCACCGGCGGTTTCCTCCACGACGCCGGCGACTTCGACCCCGCGTTCTTCGGGATCAGCCCGCGCGAGGCGCTGGCGATGGACCCGCAGCAGCGGGTCCTGCTCGAAGTGGCCTGGGAGACCTTCGAGAACGCCCGGATCGACCCGGCGACGCTGCGCGGCACCCAGGCCGGCGTCTTCGTCGGCGGCAGCTACCTGGGGTACAGCTCGTACGTCGAGGACCTTCCCGACGGCGTCCTCGGCCACCTGCTCACCGGCACCGCCCCGGCCGTCCTCTCCGGCCGGCTGGCCTACACGTTCGGCCTGGAGGGCCCGGCCGTCACCATCGACACCGCCTGCTCCTCCTCGCTGGTCGCCCTGCACCTGGCCTGTCGCGCCCTGCGCAGCCGGGAGTGCTCGATCGCACTCACCGGCGGCGTGGCGGTCATGTCGACCCCGGACTCCTTCGGCCAGTTCGCCAAGCAGGGCGGTCTCGCCGCCGACGGCCGGTGCAAGTCCTTCGCCGAGGGCGCGGACGGCACCGGCTGGGGCGAGGGCGTCGGCATGCTGCTGGTCGAGCGCCTCTCGGACGCGCAGCGCCTGGGGCACCCCGTCCTCGCGGTGATCCGGGGCAGCGCGGTCAACCAGGACGGCGCGTCCAACGGCCTGACCGCGCCGAACGGTGGCGCCCAGCAGCGCGCCATCCTCCAGGCCCTGGTGTCGGCCGGTCTCTCCCCGGCCGACGTGGACGCGGTGGAGGCGCACGGCACGGGGACCCGGCTGGGCGACCCGATCGAGGCCCAGGCGCTGCTGGCGACGTACGGCCAGGACCGGGCCGGCGGCGAGCCGCTCCGCCTGGGGTCGCTGAAGTCGAACATCGGGCACACGCAGGCGGCGGCCGGTGTCGCCGGGATCATCAAGATGGTGCAGTCGATGCGGCACGGGGTCCTTCCCCGGACGCTGCACGTGGACGCGCCGTCGTCCCAGGTCGATTGGTCGGCCGGGTCGGTGGAGCTGCTGACGGAGGCACGGCCCTGGCCGGCGGGCGAGCGGCCCCGCCGTGCCGGTGTGTCGTCCTTCGGGATCAGCGGGACCAACGCGCACGTGATCGTGGAGGAGGCACCCGCGCCGGTGCCGGCGGGCGAGCCGGTGGTGGCGACCCCGCTGCCGGTGGTGCCGCTGGTGGTGACCGCACGTTCCGCCGATTCGCTGGAGGCCCAGGTCCGGCGGGTGCGGGCGCTGACCGCGGATCCGTCGGACATCGGGGTGGCCCTGACCGCGCGGCCGGTGCAGGAGCAGCGGGCCGTGCTGCTGGGCGACGCGGTGGTGCGGGGCACGGCGGTCGAGGGCCGGCTGGCGGTGGTGTTCACCGGGCAGGGGTCGCAGCGGGTTGGCATGGGCCGCGGGTTGTCGGAGGCGTTCCCGGTGTTCGCGACCGCCTATGACGAGGTGTGCGAGGCGCTGGGGCTGAGGCTGCACGGGCTGGACGCGGAGTCGCTGGACCGTACGGGTTCGGCGCAGCCGGCGATCTTCGCGGTGGAGGTGGCGCTGCTGGCGCTGGTCCGTTCGTGGGGTGTGACGCCGGATGTCGTGGCGGGTCACTCGGTGGGTGAGATCACGGCCGCGTACGCCGCCGGGGTTCTTTCCCTGGCGGATGCGGCGAAGTTGGTGGCGGCGCGGGGCCGGTTGATGCAGGCGCTGCCGTCGGGTGGGGCGATGCTGGCGGTCGGGGCGTCGGAGGGCGAGGTGTGCGGGGCGTTCCCGGACATCGACCTCGCGGCGGTCAACGGGCCGGACGCGGTGGTCGTGTCGGGTGCCGAGGACGAGATCGTGCGAATCGCGGATCTTGCCTCGGAGCGGGGCTGGAAGACGTCGCGGCTGCGGACGAGTCACGCGTTCCACTCCCGCCTGATGGAGCCGATGCTGGCGGAGTTCCGGGCCGTGGTGAGCGGTCTGGCCTTCCACGACCCGGTGCTTCCCGCCGTCTCGACGGTGACGGGCGAGGCCGTGACGCCCGGTCAGTGGTCGGACCCGGAGTACTGGGTCGACCAGGTCCGCCGCCCGGTCCGCTTCGCCGACGCCGTCACCGCCCTCGACGCGGACCGGGTCCTCGAACTCGGCCCCGACGGCGTCCTGACCGCGCTGATCGCCCGCGAGAGCGGCCCCGACACGGTCGCCGTCGCCGCCCTGCGCCGCGACCGCGACGAGGCCACCACGCTGCTCACCGCCGTCGCCGAGCTGTTCGTCCACGGGCAGCCCGTCACCTGGCGGGTGCTCTTCGACGGCACCGGCGCCCGCCCGACCGACCTGCCCACCTACCCCTTCTCCCACCAGCGGTACTGGCTCCGTCCGACCCCCCGCGAGGCCGTCGCAGCGACGGACGCGGACGCCGGCTTCTGGGCCGCGATCGACTCCGCCGACCTCAGCGTCGTCGCCAACGAGCTGCGCATCGACGCCGAGGCCCACCGGGAGACACTCGGCGCGCTCGTCCCGGCGCTCTCCTCCTGGCGCCGCCGCAAGCAGCAGCGGGACGTGGCCGACGGCTGGTGCTACCGGGAGACCTGGACGGCGCTGCCCGACCCGACCTCCCGGCCCCTCACCGGCACCTGGGTCCTGGTCGCGCCCGCCGCCACCGATGCCGCCGCCACCGATGCCGCCGACGGCGTCGACGAGGTCCTCACCCGGGCCGGCGCCGCCGTCGTGACCGTCCCCGCCGCCGACCGGGCCACGCTCGCGGCCCGGCTGCGCGAGCTCGACGGCGTCACCGGCGTCGTCTCGCTGCTCGCGCTGGGCGACGCCTCGGAGACGGCCGACGAGGACGGCGTCCCCGCGGCGCTGTCCGGCACGCTCGCCCTCGCCCAGGCCGTCGAGGACGCCGCCGTCACCGCCCCCCTGTGGATCCTCACCCGCGGCGCGGTCACCACCGGGCCCGACGACCGCGTCACCGGTGTCGCCCGGGTCGAGACCTGGGCGCTTGGCCGGGTGGTCGGCCTGGAGTACCCGGACCGCTGGGGCGGCCTGCTGGACCTCCCCGACACCCTCGACCCGCGCGCCGCCGACCGGCTCGTCACGGTCCTCGCCGGCGGTCTCGACGCCGAGGACCAGATCGCGATCCGCCCGGCCGGCCTGTTCGTCCGCCGCCTCGCGCACGCCGCGGCCGGGCCCGACGAGGGCTGGCAGCCGCGTGGCACCGTCCTCGTCACCGGCGGCACCGGCGCGCTCGGCGGTCAGGTGGCCCGCTGGGCCGCCGCCCAGGGCGCCGCCCACCTCGTCCTCGCCGGCCGGCGCGGGCCTGACGCGCCCGGTGCCCACGAGCTGGCCGACGAGATCCGTGCCACCGGCGCGCGCGTCACCCTCGTCGCCACCGACCTGGCCGACCGCGCCGCGGTCGCCGCCCTCCTCGACCTCGCCGGCGCCGACCCGCAGGCCCCGCTCACCGCGGTCGTCCACGCCGCGGGCATCGCGCACGGCGCGCCCCTGGCCGACCTCGACGCGGCCGCGCTCGCCCCGGTGCTCGCCGGGAAGACCGCCGGCGCCCTGCACCTCGACGAACTCCTCGGCGACACGGAGCTCGACGCGTTCGTCCTGTTCTCCTCGATCGCCGCCACCTGGGGCAGCGGCTGGGGCGGCGCCTACGCGGCCGCCAACGCCGGCCTCGACGCCCTGGCGCTGCGCCGCCGGGCCCGCGGCCTGGCCGCCACCTCGCTCGCCTGGGGCCCGTGGGCCGAGGCGGGCATGGCCGCCGAGGGCGACACCGGCGCCGCGCTGAGCCGGCGCGGACTGGCCCCGATGGCCCCCGACCTGGCGATCGACGTCCTGCGGAGGGCCGCCGCAGGAGTCGCGCCGCTGCTCACCGTCGCCGACGTCGACTGGGCGTCCTTCGTCGAGACGTTCGCCGCCGCCCGCCGCCGGCCCCTGCTGGAGGACCTGCCGGAGGTCGCCGGCCTGGCCGGCGACGTGCCGGTGGCCGAGACCGGCTGGCGCTCCCGGCTGGCCGACCTGCCCCCGGCGCAGCGCGAGGCCGCCCTGGTGGACCTGGTCCGGGGCCACGCCGCGCACGTCCTGGGCTACCCGTCCGCCGACGCGATCGCGGTCAAGCGCCCGTTCCGCGAGCTGGGCTTCGACTCGCTCACCGCGGTCGAGCTCCGCAACGCGCTGGCCGCCGAGACCGGGCTGCGCCTCTCCCCGACCCTCGCGTTCGACTACCCGACGCCGCTGGCGCTCGCCCGGTACCTCCGCGAGGAGGTCTCCGGCGTCGAGGCCGCCCCGGCGGTCGCCGCGCCGGTGGCCGTACCCGCCGACGACGACCCGATCGTGCTCACCGCGATGGCCTGCCGCTTCCCCGGCGGCGTCGGCACGCCCGACGAGCTGTGGGACCTGGTCGCGGCGGAGACCGACGCGATCGGCCCGTTCCCGGCCGACCGCGGGTGGGACCTCGACGGCCTCTACGACCCCGACGCCGACCGGGCCGACCGGTCGGGCACCTCCTACACCGTCAACGGCGGCTTCGTCCGCGACGCCGACCGCTTCGACCCGGGCCTGTTCGGCATCAGCCCGCGCGAGGCCCTCGCGATGGACCCCCAGCAGCGGCTGCTGCTGGAGACCGCGTGGGAGACGTTCGAACGGGCCGGCCTCGACCCGCTCGCGCTCCGCGGCCGACAGGTCGGCGTCTTCGTCGGCACCACCCACCAGGGGTACGTCTCCCTGCTGGAGGAGAGCGCCGAGGACCTGAGCGGGTACCTCGGCACCGGCAGCGCCGGCAGCGTCGCCTCCGGGCGGATCGCCTACACCTTCGGCCTCGAAGGGCCGGCCGTCTCCGTCGACACCGCCTGCTCGTCCTCGCTGGTCGCCCTGCACCTCGCCGCGCAGGCACTCCGCCAGGGCGAGTGCGGCATGGCACTGGTCGGCGGCGTGACGATCATGGCCACCCCCGGCACGTTCACCGAGTTCTCCCGCCAGCGCGGGCTGGCCACCGACGGCCGGTGCAAGTCCTTCGCCGCCGCCGCCGACGGCACCGGCTGGGCCGAGGGCGTCGGCATGCTGCTCGTCGAGCGGCTGTCCTCGGCGAGGGCCGCCGGGCGCGAGGTGCTGGCCGTCGTGCGCGGCAGTGCGGTCAACCAGGACGGCGCCTCGAACGGCCTCACCGCCCCCAACGGCCCGTCCCAGCAGCGCGTCATCCGCCAGGCCCTGGCGAACGCCGGCCTGACGCCGCAGGACGTCGACGCCGTCGAGGCGCACGGCACCGGGACGACACTCGGCGACCCGATCGAGGCCCAGGCGCTGCTGGCCACCTACGGCCAGGAGCGGGACGGCGAGCCGCTCTGGCTCGGCTCGGTGAAGTCCAACATCGGCCACACCCAGTCCGCCGCCGGTGCGGCCGGCATCATCAAGATGGTCCTCGCCATGCGGCACGGGCGGCTGCCCAGGACGCTGCACGTCGACGCGCCGACCCCGCAGGCCGACTGGAGCTCCGGCGCCGTCGCGCTGCTGACCGAGGCCCGGCCCTGGGCCGCCGGGCCGAAGCCCCGCCGGGCGGGCGTGTCCGCGTTCGGCGTCAGCGGCACCAACGCCCACGTCATCCTGGAGGAGCCGCCCGCCGTCGTCGAGCAGGACGAACGCCCGCGCGGCCGCAGCACGCTGCCGGTGCTGCCGGTCGTCGTCTCCGCGGCCACCGAGGCCGGCCTCGACGCGCAGACCGAACGCCTCCGCGACTGGCTCGACTCCCACCCGGACACCGACCTCCTCGACCTCGCCCGGACCACCGCGGGCCGGGCCGCACTCACCCACCGGGCCGCCTACCTGGCGCCCAACCGGGCCCAGCTGCTCCGCGCGCTCAAGCGGCGGGAGACCGCGGCCCGGGGTGAGGCGGGCGACGGCAGGCTCGCCCTGCTCTTCACCGGCCAGGGCGCGCAGCGCCTCGCCATGGGCGAACAGCTCTACGCGGCCTTCCCGGTCTTCGCGACCGCGTTCGACGAGGTCTGCGCGCACCTCGACCCGCTGCTCGACGAGCCGCTGCGGCTGGTCGTCTTCGCCGACCCGGACGCGCTCGACCGGACCGCGTACGCGCAGCCCGCCCTGTTCGCGGTCGAGACGGCGCTGCTGGCCCTGCTCCGGCACTGGGGCGTGACGCCCGACGTCGTCGCCGGTCACTCGATCGGCGAGATCACGGCCGCCCACGCCGCGGGGGTCCTCTCCCTGCCCGACGCGGCGGTGCTGGTCGCGGCCCGGGGCCGGCTCATGCAGGCGCTGCCCCCGGGTGGCGCGATGCTCGCGGTCGGCGCGTCCGAGGCCGAGGTGCGCGCGGCGTTCCCGGACGTCGACGTCGCCGCGGTGAACGGGCCGGACGCGGTCGTGCTCTCCGGCGCCGCCGAGGACATCGCCCGGATCACCGGTCCGGCCGCAGAACGCGGCTGGAAGACCGGCCGCCTGCGGACGAGCCACGCCTTCCACTCCCGGCTCATGGAGCCGATGCTGGACGCGTTCCGCGCGGTCGTCCGCGGGCTCGATCTCGCCGCGCCGCAGCTCGCCGCGGTCTCCACCGTCGAACCCGGGGAACCGCTGCGCTGGACCGACCCCGAGTACTGGGTCGACCAGGTCCGCCGCCCGGTCCGCTTCGCCGACGCCGTCACCGCGCTGACCGCGCAGGGCGTCACCCGCTTCCTGGAGGTCGGCCCGGACGGCGTGCTGACCGCCCTGGTCGGCGCCAACGCGCCGGACGCGCTCGCCGTCCCGACCCTGCGCCGCGACCGGGACGAGGTCACCACCCTGCTGACCGGCGTCGCGACGGTGTTCACCCGGGGCGCCGAGGTCGACTGGACGGGCGTCCTCGACGGCGCCGGCGCCCCGCTGTCCGACCTGCCGACCTACGCCTTCCAGCGGCAGCGCTACTGGCCGCAGGCCGCCACCGGCGCGGGCACCGACCCGGCGAGCCTCGGACTGCGCCCGGCCGATCACCCGCTCCTCGGGGCGGCGGTGCCGCTGGCCGGCGGCGAGGGCACCGTCCTCACCGGCCGCCTCTCGCTGCGCGCACAGCCCTGGCTGGCCGACCACACGATCCTGGGCACCGTCCTGGTGCCGGGCACGGCGCTGCTCGAACTCGCCCTCGCCTCAGGCGCCGTGGTCGGCGCCCCCGCCGTCGACGAGTTGGTGCTCCGGCAGCCGCTCCGGCTCGGCGCCGCGGACAGCGTCGCCGTGCAGGTCAGCGTCGGCGCCGAGGACGGGACCGGCCGTCGCCCGGTCACCGTCCACTCCCACCCGGGCGAGCCCGCCGCCGGGACCGAGGACGCCTGGACCGTCCACGCCACCGGCTTCGTCGGCGCGGCCCGGACGGCCGGCGAGGCGTTCGGCTGGCCGCCGGCCGGGGCGACCCGCCTGCCCACCGAGGACCTCTACGACCGGCTGGCCGTCGCCGGCTACACGTACGGGCCGGCCTTCCGGGGCCTGCGCGAGGTCTGGCGACAGGGCGACGACCTCTTCGTCGAGGCGGAACTGACCGGCGAACCCGACGGGTTCGGCGTGCACCCCGCGCTGCTCGACGCCGTCCTGCACGGCCTGAGCACCGGCGAGGACACCGAGGCCGCCGCCGACGGCGAAACCCGCCTGCCGTTCGCGTTCACGGGCGTCACCGTGCACGCCGACGGTGCCGGACTGCTGCGCGCCCGGCTCCGGCCGTCCGGCGAGAGCGTCCGGGTCGACGCGGTCGACGCCGCCGGCGCTCCCGTGGCCACCGTCGAGGGCCTCGTCTTCCGCCCGGTCGGCGCGGACGGGACCACGGCCGGTCGCACCGAGGCGGCCCGCTCGCTGTTCACCGTCGAGTGGACCGCGCAGGACCCGGCCGCCCCGGCCACGCTCCCGACCGGCTCCCCGGCCGACCGTCCGGTCGTGATCGCGCTCGGCGAGCCGCTGCCGGCCCCCGCGCCGGTGCTCGCCGTGGACGCGACGGCGCCCGGCGCCGCCCGCGACCGGGCCGCCGACCTGCTGACGCTGCTGCAGGACTGGCTGGCCGACCCCGCCTGGTCGGACTCCCGGCTGGTGGTGCGCACCTTCGGCGCCGTCGGCGAGGAGATCACCGACCCCGACGGCGCCGCCCTGTGGGGCCTGGTGCGGTCGGCCCAGGCCGAACACCCGGACCGCATCCACCTGCTGGACGCGGCCGAGACCGCGTTCCACCCGCTGCCGCAGGCACTGGTCCGCGACGGCGCGGTCAAGGTGCCGCGCCTGGCCCGGCTGCACGCCGAGGGCCGCGCGGAGTTCGGCGACGGCGTCGTGGTGGTCACCGGCGCCACCGGCACACTCGGCGGCCTCGTCGCCCGCCACCTGGTGCGGGCCCACGGCGTCGGCCGGCTGCTCCTGCTCACCCGCTCCGGCGGGGGCATCGAGATCGAGGGCGCGGAGGTGCGCTCGCTCGCCTGCGACCTGTCCGACCCCGACGCGGTCGCCGCGGCGCTCCGGGACGAGCCGGTCACCGCCGTCGTCCACGCCGCCGGCGCCATCGACGACGGCCTGCTCACCGACCTCACCCCGGAGCGGCTCGACGCCGTCTTCCGGGCGAAGGTCGACGCCGCCCGCAACCTCGCCGCCGCGACGAAGGACAGGACGCTCGGCGCCTTCGTCCTCTACTCCTCCGCGGCCGGCCTGTTCGGCAACGCCGGCCAGGCCAACTACGCCGCCGCCAACGCCTTCCTGGACGCCTACGCGACCGAACTGCGCGCACAGGGAGTCCCCGCGACCTCCCTCGCCTGGGGCCTGTGGGACGCCGGCCTCGGGGCCGCGCTCTCCGAGGCGGACCTGCGCAGGCTGGCCCGGGGCGGCTTCGGCGCGCTGGACGCCGAAGCCGGCCTCGCGCTCTTCGACGCCGCCCTCGCCGCCGACCGCCCGGTCGCCGTCCCGCTCCGGCTCGACCTGGCCGTGCTCCGCGGCGCCGAGGGCCTGCCCCCGCTGCTGCACGGCCTGGTCCCGAACGCCGGGCGCCGGCGCGCCGCCACGGCCGGGACCGCGACCGGCGGCGGCACCCTGGCCCGCCACCTCGCCGGACTGGCGGACGCCGAACGGGTCCAGGCCGCCCTGGCCACCGTCCGCACCCAGGCCGCCGCCGTCCTCGGCTACCCCGGCCCCGACGCCGTCCCCGTCGCCCGGGCCTTCCGCGAGCTGGGCTTCGACTCGCTCACCGCCGTCGAGCTGCGCAACGCGCTCACCGCCGAGACCGGGCTGCGGCTCCCCGCGACCCTGATCTTCGACTACCCGAACGCCACCGCCCTCGCCGAGTTCCTCACCACCGAACTGTCCGGCGCGGCCCCGGCCCCGGTCACGGCCCCCGCCCCGACCGCCACCACCCCGGCCGACGACGACCCCGTCGTGATCGTCGGGATGGCCTGCCGCTACCCGGGCGGGATCACCACTCCGGACGAGCTGTGGAAGCTGGTGGACGAGGGCCGGGACGGCATCGGCCTGTTCCCGACCGACCGCGGCTGGGACGTCGAGGGGCTCTACCACCCCGACCCGGACCACCCCGGCACCTCCTACGCCCGCGAAGGCGGATTCCTCTACGAGGCCGCGCACTTCGACCCGGGCCTGTTCGGGATCAGCCCCCGCGAGGGCATGGCGATGGACCCGCAGCAGCGCCTGCTGCTCGAATCCTCCTGGGAGACCCTGGAGCACGCCGGCGTCGACCCGCTGCGCCTGCGCGGCTCCCGCACCGGTGTCTTCGTCGGGCTGATGTACCACGACTACCTCGGCCGGCTGACCGCCGTACCCGAGGAGGTCGAGGGCTTCCTCGGCACCGGCAACTCCGGCAGCGTCGCCTCCGGCCGGATCTCCTACACGCTCGGCCTGGAGGGCCCGGCGGTCACGGTCGACACCGCGTGCTCCTCCTCGCTGGTCGCCCTGCACCTCGCCGCGCAGGCGCTGCGCTCCGGCGAGTGCGACCTCGCGCTGGCCGGCGGCGTGACCGTGATGGCCACCCCGGACACCTTCGTCGGGTTCTCGCGGCAGCGGGGTCTGGCGGCCGACGGCCGGTGCAAGTCCTTCGCGGCGGGTGCGGACGGCACCGGCTGGGGCGAGGGCGTCGGCATGGTGCTCGTCGAGCGGCTCTCCGACGCCCGGCGCCTCGGCCACCGCGTGCTCGCGGTCGTCCGGGGCACCGCCGTGAACCAGGACGGTGCCTCGAACGGCCTCACCGCCCCCAACGGCCCGTCGCAGCAGCGCGTCATCCGCCAGGCGCTGGCGAACGCCGGTCTGACGCCGCGGGACGTCGACGCCGTCGAGGCCCACGGCACCGGCACGACACTCGGCGACCCCATCGAGGCCCAGGCGCTGCTGGCGACGTACGGGCGGGACCGGGACGGCGGCGAGCCGCTCTGGCTCGGGTCGATCAAGTCGAACCTCGGGCACACCCAGGCGGCGGCCGGGGCGGCCGGCATCATCAAGATGGTCCAGGCGATGCGGCACGGCGTGCTGCCCCGCACGCTGCACGTCGACGCGCCCACCCCCCAGGTCGACTGGGCGTCCGGGGACGTGGAACTGCTCACCGAGGCCCGCCCCTGGCCGCGCGCCGCGCACCCCCGCCGGGCCGGGGTCTCCTCCTTCGGCATCAGCGGCACCAACGCCCACGTGATCCTGGAGGAACCCCCCGCCCAGGAGGTCGCGCCGCGCCCGACCGTGACCCGCACGGTGCCGCTGGTGGTGTCGGCCAACGACCCGGCGGCGCTGGCCGAACTGGTCGAGCGGACACCGGCCCTGCTCCGCGACCGCCCGGACCTCCGGCCCGGGGACCTCGGGCACGCGCTGACCGGCCGCGCCGTGCTGCCGCACCGCGCGGTGCTGCTGAGCCCCGGCACCGGGGAACCGGTGGCGATCGGCCGCGCCGCCGAGGGCCGGCTGGCGGTGGTGTTCACCGGCCAGGGGTCCCAGCGGGTCGGCATGGGCCGGGAGTTGTCCGAGGCGTTCCCGGTGTTCGCGACGGCCTTCGACGAGGTGTGTGCGGCGCTGGACCTTCCGCTGCGGGAGGTCCTGGGCGACCGGGAACGGTTGGACCGGACCGCGTGGGCGCAGCCGGCGATCTTCGCGGTGGAGGTGGCGTTGCTCGCACTCGTGCGCTCGTGGGGTGTGACGCCGGATGTCGTGGCCGGTCACTCGGTGGGTGAGATCACGGCCGCGTACGCCGCCGGGGTCCTCTCCCTGGCGGACGCGGCGAAGTTGGTGGCGGCGCGGGGCCGGTTGATGCAGGCGCTGCCCCCGGGCGGCGCGATGCTGGCCGTCGGGGCGTCGGAGGCGGAGGTGCGGGAGGCGTTCCCGGACATCGACCTCGCGGCGGTCAACGGCCCGGCCGCGGTGGTCGTGTCCGGTGCCGAGGACGAGATCGCGCGGATCGCCGAACTCGCTGCCGAGCGGGGCTGGAAGACGTCCCGCCTGCGGACCAGTCACGCGTTCCACTCCCGCCTGATGGAGCCGATGCTCGACGAGTTCCGCGCGGTCGTGGAGACGCTCGGCCTCGCCGACCCGGTGGTCCCCGCGGTCTCCACGGTGACCGGCGCCCCGGTGGCGCCCGGTCAGTGGTCGGACCCGGAGTACTGGGTGCGACAGGTCCGTGAGCCGGTCCGCTTCGCCGACGCCGTCACCGCCCTCGACGCGGGCCGGATCCTGGAGGTCGGCCCGGACGCCGTCCTCACCGCACTCGTGCAGGACACCGACCCCGAGCGGACCGCCGTCGCGACCCTGCGCCGCGACCGCGGCGAGGTCGAGACGCTGCTCACCGCGGCGGCCCGGCTCTTCGCCGCCGGCCAGGACGTCGACTGGGCCGCCACGTTCGGCCCCGCCCCGGCGCCGGTGCTCGACCTACCCACCTACCCGTTCCAGCACCAGCGGCTCTGGATCGACGTCGTCGACCCGGTCGGGGACCTGGCCGGCATCGGCCTGCACGAGGCCGAACACCCGCTGCTCGGCGCGGCCGTGACGCTCCCGGAGGGCGACGCGCTGCTGTTCACCGGGCGGCTCGCGGCCGGGTCGCCGGGCTGGCTGGCCGACCACACCGTCTTCGGCGTCACGGTCCTCCCCGGCGCCGCCCTGATCGACATCGCCCTCGCCGCCGGTGCCCGGTCCGGAACCCCCGTCCTCGACGAACTGCTGCTCCAGGTGCCGCTCTCGCTGCCGGCCACCGGTGGCGTCGCGCTGCGGGTCACGGTCGGGGCCCCCGGCGACGACGGACGCCGCGCCTTGGCCGTCTACGCGCAGCCCGACGGCGCCGAGGGCTGGACCACGCACGCCACCGGCCACCTCGCCACCGACGACCTCACCACCGACGACCGCGGCACCGGCACCGGGGCGCCGTCGTCGCTCCCCGCGCAGCCGCCGGGCGCCGAACCCGTCCCGCTCGACGGCCTGTACGAACGGCTGGCCGACGCGGGCCTGTCGTACGGCCCCACGTTCCGGGGCCTGGTCGGCGCGGTGCGCGACGGCGACCGGGTGGTCGCCGAGGTGCGGCCGGACGCCGTGGATCCCGACGGGTTCGGCGTGCACCCGGCCCTGCTCGACGCGGCCCTGCACGCGATCGGCGCGACCGGACTGTTCGACGGGACCGTCCGCCTGCCGTTCGCGATCAGCGGCGCACGACTGCACGCCGTCGGCGCCGTCGCGCTCCGCGTCCACCTCACCCTGGTGGGCGACAGCGCGGTCCGGCTGGTCGCCCTCGACAGCACCGGTGCGCCGGTGCTCACCATCGATGAACTGGCCTTCCGCCCCGTCACCGCGGAGCAGGTCGGCACCGTCCGGACGGGCCTCCGGTCGCTGTTCGGGCTGGACTGGGTGGTGCGGGAGGTGTCCGCGTCGGACGCGGCCACGGCCGTGATGGCGCTGGGCGATCCGCTGCCGGCCCCGGCCCCCGTGCTGATCGTGGACGCGACGGCGGCGGGTGCGGCCCGGGAGCGGGCGGCCCGGTTGCTGGTGCTGCTCCAGTCGTGGCTGGCCGACGCGGCGTGGTCCGAATCGCGCCTGGTGGTGCGGACGTTCGGTGCGGCGGGCGCGGAGATCACCGACGCCGACGGTGCCGCGTTGTGGGGTCTGGTGCGGTCGGCGCAGGCCGAGCACCCGGACCGGCTCCACCTGGTGGACGCGGCCGAGGACGTGTTCCACCCGCTGCCGCAGGCCGTCGTTCGCGACGGGGTGGTCACCGTGCCGCGCCTGGTCCGCGTCGACGGTGCGCAGGCAGTGGAGTTCGGGGACGGCACGGTCGTGGTGACCGGTGCGACCGGCACCCTGGGGCGGCTGGTCGCCCGGCACCTGGTCGAGACGCACGGTGTCCGTGACCTGGTGCTGCTCTCCCGTTCCGGTGGGGACGCCGGACTCGCGCAGGAGCTCGCTCCGGCGAAGGTCCGGGCGGTGGCCTGCGACGTGGCGGACGCGGAAGCCGTCGCCGAGGCCCTGTGGGACGTGCCGGTGACCGCGGTGATCCACGCCGCCGGTGTGCTGGACGACGGGACACTGGAGTCCCTCACCCCGGAGCGGCTCGACGCCGTCCTCCGGGCGAAGGTCGACGCAGCCCGCAACCTCGCCGCCGCGACGAAGGACAGGACGCTCGACGCCTTCGTCCTCTACTCCTCGGCATCCGGCCTGTTCGGCAACGCCGGCCAGGCCAACTACGCCGCCGCCAACACGTTCCTGGACGCCTACGCGACCGAACTGCGGGCCCAGGGCGTCCCGGCGACGTCGATCGCCTGGGGCCTGTGGGACGCCGGAATGGGCGAGACCCTCACCGACGCCGACCGGGACCGCCTGTCCCGCACCGGCTTCGGCGCCCTCACCTCCGCCGACGGCCTCGCCGCCTTCGACGCCGCCCTCGCCGCCGGGCGGCCCCTGGCGGTGCCGATCGCACTCGACCTGGGCGCGGTCCGGGCCGCGGCGGGCGACGCCCCCGTCCACGAGCTGCTGAGTGGGCTCGTCACCGTGCCCCGCCGGGCCACCGACACCGCGCCCGCCCCGACGCTCGCGGCCAGGCTTGCCCCGCTGAACGACGCGGAGCGCGACCGGACCCTGCTCGACCTGGTCCGGGCCCGCACCGCCGGCATCCTCGGGTACGCGTCGCCCAAGGACGTCGAGCCCACCCGCGGGTTCCTCGAACTCGGCTTCGACTCGCTGACCGTGGTGGAGCTCCGCAACCGGCTCCACACCGAGACCGGACTGCGCCTGAGCGCGACCCTGCTCTTCGACCACCCGTCGCCGACCGCACTCGCCCGGCACCTCGGCGAGCTGCTCCGCCCCGACCAGGCACCCGGGGCCGGTCCCGCCGACGCCCTCTACGCCGAGATCGCCGGCCTGGAGGCCCGCCTCAAGGCCGCGGCCCTCGACGACGGGCACCGCGAAGCGGTCGGGCAGCGGCTGCGCACCCTCGCCGCCGCCTGGACCGCGTCCGTGGACGGTGCCGGTACCGACGACATCGAGTCGGCGACCGCCGACGAGATCTTCGACCTCCTCGACGAGCTCGGCACCCAGTGAGCCGGCCCAACCCCGAAGGCGGCTCCGCCGTGACATCCGTAAGCGACTCCGCCGGGACCGAAGAGAAGTACCTCGACTACCTCAAGCGCGCGGCGGCGAACCTGCGTGCCGCCCGCCAGCGGGTGGAGGAGCTGGAGTACCGGAACAGCGAGCCCCTGGCGATCATCGCCATGAGCTGTCGCTACCCCGGCGGGGTCGACGGCCCCGAGGACCTGTGGCGGCTGGTCGCCACCGGCTCCGACGCGATCGGCGCTCCGCCGACCGACCGGGGCTGGGACGTCGAGGGCCTCTACGACCACGAGAGCGGCGAACTCGACCGGGAGGCCCGGCTCCGGGGCGGCTTCCTGCACGAGGCGGCCGGCTTCGACCCCGAGCTGTTCGGGATCTCGCCGCGCGAGGCGCTGGCGATGGACCCGCAGCAGCGGCTGCTGCTGGAAGCGACCTGGGAGGCGTTCGAGCGGGCCGGCCTCGACCCCACGGCGGCGTCGTTCCCCCGCACCGGGGTGTTCGCCGGGATCATGTACCACGACTACGGCTCGCGGCCCCTGGAACTGCCGGACGGCGTCGCCGGCTACCTGGGGAACGGTAACGCGGGCAGCGTCGCCTCGGGGCGGATCTCCTACACCTTCGGCCTGGAGGGCCCGGCGGTCACGGTCGACACCGCGTGCTCCTCGTCGCTGGTCGCCCTGCACCTCGCCGCGCAGGCGCTGCGCAACGGCGAGTGCGACCTGGCACTGGCCGGCGGCGTGACGGTGATGGCCACGCCGACCACGTTCGTCGAGTTCAGCCGCCAGGGCGGGTTGGCCGCCGACGGCCGGTGCAAGTCCTTCGCGGAGGGCGCGGACGGCACCGGGTGGGGCGAGGGCGTCGGCATGCTGCTGGTCGAGCGCCTCTCGGACGCGCAGCGCCTGGGACACCCGGTCCTGGCGGTGGTGCGGGGCACGGCGGTGAACCAGGACGGCGCCTCCAGCGGTCTGACGGCGCCGAACGGCCCGTCGCAGCAGCGGGTGATCCGCGCCGCCCTCGCCCAGGCCGGGCTGGCGGCGTCCGAGGTGGACGCGGTGGAGGCGCACGGCACGGGGACCCGGCTGGGCGACCCGATCGAGGCCCAGGCGCTGCTGGCGACGTACGGCCAGGACCGGGCCGGCGGCGAGCCGCTCTGGCTGGGTTCGGTGAAGTCCAACCTCGGGCACACGCAGGCGGCGGCCGGTGTCGCCGGGATCATCAAGATGGTGCAGTCGATGCGGCACGGGCTGCTGCCCGGCACGCTGCACGTGGACGCGCCGTCGTCGCAGGTCGATTGGTCGGCCGGGTCGGTGGAGCTGCTGACGGAGGCGCGGCCCTGGCCGGCCACCGGTCGGCCGCGGCGGGCGGGCGTGTCGTCCTTCGGGATCAGCGGGACCAACGCGCACGTGATCGTGGAGGAGGCGCCCGCGCCGGTGCCGGCGGCCGAGCCGGAAGGGTCGGGCGAGCCGGTGGTGGCAGCCCCGCTGCCGGTGGTGCCGCTGGTGGTGACCGCACGGTCGGCGGGCTCCCTGGAGACGCAGATGCAGCGGGTGCGGGCGTTGGCCGCGGATCCGCTGGACATCGGGGTGGCCCTGACCTCGCGGGCGGTGCTGGAGCAGCGGGCCGTGCTGCTGGGCGACGCGGTGGTGCGGGGCACGGCGGTCGAGGGCCGGCTGGCGGTGGTGTTCACCGGCCAGGGGTCGCAGCGGGTCGGCATGGGCCGCGAATTGTCCGAGGCGTTCCCGGTGTTCGCGACGGCCTTCGACGAGGTGTGTGCGGCGCTGGACCTTCCGCTGCGGGAGGTCCTGGAGGACCGGGAGCGGCTGGACCTGACCGGCTGGGCGCAGCCGGCGATCTTCGCGGTCGAGGTGGCGCTGCTGGCCCTCGTGCGCTCCTGGGGTGTGACGCCGGATGTCGTGGCGGGTCACTCGGTCGGTGAGATCGCCGCGGCTCATGCGGCGGGTGTGTTGTCGCTCCCGGATGCGGCGAGGCTGGTGGCGGCGCGGGGCCGGTTGATGCAGGCGCTGCCCGCGGGTGGCGCGATGCTGGCGGTCGGGGCGTCGGAGGCCCAGGTTCGGGAGGCATTCCCGGACATCGACCTCGCGGCGGTCAACGGGCCGGCCGCGGTGGTCGTCTCCGGTGCCGAGGACGAGATCGTGCGGATCGCCGGACTCGCTGCCGAGCGGGGTTGGAAGACGTCGCGGCTGCGGACGAGTCACGCGTTCCACTCCCGGCTGATGGAGCCGATGCTGGCGGAGTTCCGGGCCGTGGTGAGCGGTCTGACCTTCCACGACCCGGTGCTTCCCGCCGTCTCGACGGTGACGGGCGAGGCCGTGACGCCCGGTCAGTGGTCGGACCCGGAGTACTGGGTCGACCAGGTCCGCCGCCCGGTCCGCTTCGCCGACGCCGTCACCGCCCTCGAAGCGGACCGGGTCCTCGAACTCGGCCCCGACGGCGTCCTGACCGCGTTGATCGCCCGCGAGAGCGGCCCCGACACGGTCGCCGTCGCCGCCCTGCGCCGCGACCGCGACGAGGCCACCACGCTGCTCACCGCCGTCGCCGAGCTGTTCGTCCACGGGCAGCCCGTCACCTGGCGGGTCCTCTTCGACGGCACCGGCGCCCGCCCGACCGACCTGCCCACCTACCCGTTCCAGCGCCGGCGGTACTGGCTGGAGACCGCCGCCGGGACCGGCGACGTCACCTCGGTCGGTCTCTACGCGTCCGACCACCCGCTGCTCGGCGCCGCGATGCTGCTCGCCGACGGCGACGGCGCCCTGCTCACCGGCCGGCTGGCCGCGGGGACTCCCGGCTGGCTCGCCGACCACCAGGTGTTCGGCTCCGTGCTCGTCCCGGGGACCGCCCTGCTGGACCTCGTCCTCGCCGCCGGACGACGGGTGGGCGCGAACGGTGTCGACGAGCTGATCCTGCGTGAGCCCCTGGTGATCCCGCCGCAGGGCGGCGTCCGGTTGCAGGTCCGGGTCGGGCCCGCCGCCGACGCGGACCGCCGCACGGTCACCGTCTACAGCCAGCCCGAGGACGGCGACGCCGAGACCTGGACCACCCACGCCGAGGGCACGCTCGCCCCGGCCGCCGGGGTCGACGCCGACCTCAGCCTGGTCGCCTGGCCCCCGAGCGGTGCCGACGAGATCGCGATCGACGGGCTGTACGAGGCGTTCGCCGATGCGGGTCTGTCCTACGGCCCGGCGTTCCGGGGTCTGCGCCGGGCCTGGCGGGCCGGCGGGACGGTGTTCGCGGAGGTTGCGGTCGACCAGCCGACCGACGGGTACGGCATGCACCCGGCACTGTTCGACGCGGCGTTGCACGCGATCGGCGCGGGGGAACTGCTGCCGGACGGGGAGGTGCGGCTGCCGTTCGCCTTCACCGGTGTGCGGATCACCGGAACGGCTTCCCGGGAGCTGCGCGTCCGCCTCTCCCGGGGGGACGGCACCGACGAGGTGCGCCTCCTGCTCGCGGACGGGACCGGGATCCCGGTCGCCGAGGTGGACGCGCTCCGGCTCCGACCCGTGACGGCCGGTCAGCTGGCGCGTGGTGCGGCGGACCGTGTGTTGTTCGGGCTGGACTGGGTGGTCCAGGAGGTGTCCGCGTCGGACGCGGCCACGGCCGTGATGGCGCTGGGCGATCCGCTGCCGGCCCCGGCCCCCGTGCTGATCGTGGATGCGACGGCGGCGGGTGCGGCCCGGGAGCGGGCGGCCCGGTTGCTGGTGCTGCTCCAGTCGTGGCTGGCCGACGCGGCGTGGTCCGAATCGCGCCTGGTGGTGCGGACGTTCGGTGCGGAAGGTACGGAGATCACCGACGCCGATGGCGCCGCGTTGTGGGGTCTGGTGCGGTCGGCGCAGGCTGAGCATCCGGGCCGGCTCCATCTGGTGGACGCGGCTGAGGACGTGTTCTATCCGCTGCCGCAGGCCGTCGTTCGTGAGGGCGTGGTCACTGTGCCGCGTCTGGTGCGCCTGTCAGGTTCCGTGTCCGCGCCGGTGGAGTTCGGGGACGGCACGGTCGTCGTGACGGGTGCGACCGGCACGCTCGGTGGCCTGGTGGCCCGGCACCTGGTCGAGAACCACGGTGTCCGTGACCTGCTGTTGCTGTCCCGTTCCGGTGGGGATGCCGGGCTCGTCGAGGAGCTCGCTTCGGCGAAGGTGCGGGCGGTGGCCTGTGACGTGGCGGACGCGGAAGCGGTCGCCGCAGCGCTGCGGGGCGAGCCGGTGACGGCGGTGGTTCACGCGGCCGGTGTGTTGGACGACGGGATGGTGGAGTCCCTGACCCCGGAGCGCCTGGACGTGGTGTTCCGGGCGAAGGTCGACGCGGCGCGCAACCTTGCCGCCGCGACGGAGGGCCGGGCACTCAGTGCGTTCGTCCTGTACTCCTCGGTGGCGGGTCTGTTCGGTAACGCGGGCCAGGCCAACTACGCCGCTGCGAACACGTTCCTGGACGCGTACGCGTCGGAGCTGCGGTCGCGGGGTGTGCCGGCGACGTCGCTGGCGTGGGGTCTGTGGGACGCGGGGATGGGTGAGACGCTCACCGACGCGGACCGGGAGCGGATGCGGCGTGGTGGTGTCCTGCCACTGACCGCCGAGCAGGGGCTCGCGGCCTTCGACGCGGCGCTTTCCGGTGGACGGCCGCTGGTCGCTGCGCTCGCGGTCGACACCGCGGTACTCCGCGAGGCCGTCGGTGCCCCGGCGCTGCTGCGCGGGCTGGTCCACACCCCGGGCGGCCCGGCCGCCGGTACCTCCCTGGGCCTGCGGCTGGCCGGCCTGCCCGTCGAGCAGCGCGTCACGGCGGTGCTCGGGCTGATCCGGGCCCAGGTGTCGGACGTCCTCGGCTACGACCGGGCCGAGGACGTCGATCCGAAGCGGGCCTTCAACGAACTGGGCTTCGACTCGCTCACGGCCGTCGAGCTGCGCAACCGCCTCGCCGCCGCGACCGGGCTGCGGCTGCCGTCCACGCTGGTCTTCGACTACCCGAACGCCACCCTGCTGGCCGGTCACGTCGGCGCGGAGCTGGCCGGCGCCGCCCCCACCGTGGCCGCGCCGGTGCAGGCCGTCCGCGTGGACGAGCCGATCGCGATCGTCGGGATGGCCTGCCGGTTCCCCGGGGGCGTCGCCTCGCCGGAGGACCTGTGGGAGCTGGTCGCGTCCGGGCGGGACGGGATCGTGCCGTTCCCCGAGGACCGTGGCTGGGACATCGAGAACCTGTACCACCCCGACCCGGACCACCCCGGCACCTCCTACGCCCGCGACGGCGGATTCCTCACCGGCGCGGCCGACTTCGACCCCGGGCTGTTCGGGATCTCGCCGCGTGAGGCGCTGGCGATGGACCCGCAGCACCGGCTGCTGCTGGAGACGTCGTGGGAGGCGTTCGAGCAGGCCGGGATCGACCCCCGGAGCCTGCGCGGATCCCGCACCGGCGTGTTCGCGGGCATCATGTACGGCGACTACGCGACCGTCCTGGAGCAGGCCGAGGCGCAGGTCGAGGGCTTCATGGGGACCGGCGGGAGCATCGCGTCGGGCCGGGTGTCGTACACCTTCGGTCTGGAGGGTCCGGCGGTCACGGTCGACACGGCGTGCTCGTCCTCGTTGGTCGCTCTGCACCTGGCGGTGCAGGCGCTGCGCAGCGGGGAGTGCGAGCTGGCGTTGGCCGGTGGCGTGACGGTGATGGCGACGCCGGGGACGTTCGTCGGGTTCTCGCGGCAGCGGGGCCTCGCGGCCGACGGTCGGTGCAAGTCCTTCGCCGAGGGCGCGGACGGTACCGGGTGGGGCGAGGGTGTCGGCATGCTGCTGGTGGAGCGGTTGTCGGACGCGCAGCGTCTGGGGCACCCGGTCCTGGCGGTGGTGCGGGGCAGTGCGGTGAACCAGGACGGTGCGTCGAACGGTCTGACGGCGCCGAACGGTCCGTCGCAGCAGCGGGTGATCCGGCAGGCGTTGGAGTCGGCGGGTCTGTCGGCGCGGGACGTGGACGCGGTGGA
>NZ_JBHXKE010000119.1:0-27786 GCF_042722765.1 Kitasatospora sp. NPDC058406 | reverse complement strand
CCGCAGGCGCGGCCGGTCGCCGTACGTTCGGGACCCGCGAGCCCCTGTGTGATCGGCCACAGCACCCGCCCCGGTGCACAGCGCGCCACAGTGCCCGCACGCGGGGCGCGTGCGCCGCGCGGGCGGTTCGTACGCCCAACCGGCGCACGCCTCCTGACGCACCGGTCGCCGCCCGCCGCAATCGGCCGAAACCCGCTGACGGGCCCGCGCCACGGCGAAGCCGCCCGTGTCCTGGCCGTCGACGCCGACCGCGACCGCTGGATATGGTCGGTCCCCATGGCTGGCAGACCGCCGGGCTCACCGCCCCAGACGACTGCGACGAGGCCCGGCGCCGCCACGGCGTCCGACCCCGTGACGGCCCGGTTGCGCAAGAGGCTCCGCCGGGTCCGCCGAAGGCTGCGCACCGCCGGGGTCGACTACTTCCGCGGCGGCGCCGCCGACTGGCCGGTGCTCTGCGCGCTCGCCCTGCTGGTGCCGCTGCTGATCCTGCTCAACATCTGGTGGCCCGCCTGGGCCCCGCCCACCGCCCTGGTGCTGCCGATCCTGGCCGCCGCCCTGCTGCTGCGCCCCGGCTCCCTGGTGGTGCTCTACGCGCTGGCCGCCCTGGGCCTCTCCGCCGAGTCGGTGATCCACACCGGGCAGCGGGTGGCCAGTGACAACCCCGAGGCCTACACCTACGGGGTCACCCCCGGCGCCGCCCTGGTGGTCGGCGCGGCCGGGGTCGGCGGTCTGCTGCTGGCCCAGTTCCGCAGCCGGGTCGGCGTGCCCTGGTGGGGCGGCTCGACCATGCTCTTCGACCTGCGCGAGCGGCTTCGGGTGCAGAGCCGGGTGCCCCGGCTGCCGGACGGCTGGCACGCCGACATGGCGCTGCGCCCGGCCGGCGGGCAGTCCTTCTCGGGCGACTTCGTGGTCGCCGACCGGACCGGCCCGGGCCGGCGGGTGCTGGAGGTCGTCCTCGCGGACGTCTCCGGCAAGGGCATGGACGCCGGCTCCCGGGCGCTGCTGCTCTCCGGCGCCTTCGGCGGGCTGCTCGGCTCCCTGCCCGCGCACGACTTCCTGCCCGCCGCCAACGGCTACCTGCTCCGGCAGTCCTGGGAGGAGGGCTTCGCCACCGCCGTCCACCTGGTGCTGGACCTGGACACCGGGGAGTACGAGCTGCTCTCGGCCGGACACCTGCCGGGGATGCAGCGGCTGGCCGGCGCCGGCCGCTGGGACCTCAAGGAGGCCGCGGACGGCCCGGCGCTCGGCATCTACGACGGCGCGAAGTTCGAGGGCGTGCGCGGGCGGCTGAACCGCGGCGACGTCCTGATGCTCTGCACCGACGGCATGGTCGAGGCGCCCGGCCGGGACCTCTCCGAGGGCATGGACCGGCTGATGGGCGAGGCGGACCGGCTGGTGCCGGGCAGCGGTCCGGGCACGGGCGGCGGAGCGGCCGCCCGGCTGATCGAGACGGTCGCCCGGGACATCAACGACGACCGTGCGGTGCTGCTGCTCTGGCGCGACTGACGGCCCGTCGCCCGGCCCCGGGCGAGGTCGCGGGCACCATCGCGCGGAGGCACATGCCAACGGCAGCTGCTGTCAAGCCTGGGAGCTGATCTTCGGCCAATTCCGGTGCCCCGGCGGCAGAGCGGACCAGCGGGTTCCGGTCCGGCCCCCCGGACGTTTCCCGGCCGCTCAGCGGTGCCCCGCCGATGATTCGTCAGAACGTCTCGACTATCGTCTCGGTCGGCGGAAACTCGTCTCGCATCGCAGGATATCGGCGTTCGGCTGACAGTCAGACCTTTACGCAATCGGCACGGTCGACCACACTGAGTCCGGGCGGGACTGTTCAGGATTCGGGGGATGGGGGGCGTCACATGCGGCACGACGGGCACCGTGCGGCCGTACCGGGCTCCTCCTCCGGCCTCGACGTGCCGGGCGATCTGCCGTTCCGCCTCGGGACCGTCGGACAGGCCGGGGTCCGGCTTCGCAGGGGCTGTCAGCCGGTGGCACCCCGATACGAATCGAGGAAGTGAGTCCGGGTGGCACTCTCCGTCTCCGCTCTGGTCCTGTTCGGCATCGTCTGCTTCATCTTCATCCGCAACAAGCAGCTGAAGACTGGGCACTTCATCCTGGCCGCGCTGTTCGGGTTCATGCTCAACCAGAGCACGGCCGCCAAGCCGATCCAGGACTTCCTGGCGCAGGTCGCCAAGTCCATCTCCAACATCGCCAGCTGACCCGGGTCGGCCGACGCAGGCCGATCCGACGCGGCCGGTCCGACGCATGCCCCTGGCCGCGTCCGGGTCCGGACGCGAGCCGGTGGGCCGAGGAGCGGCCGTCCGTCAGCGGCCGGCGCGTCTCGCCTGCCGCCATCGGGCGAACAGGCCCTGCGGGCGCGCCGCCGCCACGGCCGCCGGCCGGGCCGCCGCGACCTCGCCGGCACCGGCCGGCGCGGCCGTCGGCACCGCCGTGCCCTGGGCCGTCAGCACCGCGAACAGTCGCGCCCAGCACAGCCGTTCGCCGCGCGGCCAGTCCAGCGCGCGCAGCGCCGCCGATGCCGCCTCGGAGACCTCTCCGTCGACCCGGACCTCGGCGACGTCGTCCCCCGCCTTGCCGCCCAGGAACAGCTTGACCCCGTGCGGCCTCCGTCCGCCCCGCCCGTCCGGTCCGCCCAGCGCGGGCAGCAGGGCGGGCGCCAGCGCCGGCAGGACCCGGTGCTCGGCCAGCCAGCCGGCCAGCCGCTCGTTGCCGAACCCGAACACCGCCGCCGGTCCCTGGACGGCGTGCCAGCCGGGCAGCTCGGGATGGTCGGCGTGGTCGCCGTGCCTGCCGCCGCCCTCCCGCAGCTCGACCAGGGCCGAGGCGGTCGTGGTCGCCCACATCCGCACCGCGCTGTCGAGCTTCTCCTCCTCGGTCTTGCCGAGACCGGCCGTGCAGTCCCAGACCACCGGCGCGTCGGCCCGGCCGAGTTCCAGCACGTAGCCGAGGTCGACATGGCCGGCGCCCTCGCCGCCCGGGTGCTCGCGGACGGCGACCGCGGTCGTCCCCGGGCCGCGCACCACCTCGCCGTCGACGGCGAACTGCTGCCCGAGGCGCCCCATCTCCCGGACCACGGATCGCTGTATGACGGCCAGTCGGTCCTGAGGGCGCACGGGGACTCCTCCACTCTCGGGCTCCGAACGTCGCGAACCTCCGTCGAACTGCTTTCGAACGCCGCCGAGGCTATCGGCCCGGAGGCTCCCCGGGAAACCGCACCGCGGCCGCCGCCGGCCCGGGGCCGAGCCCCCACGAGGCGCGCTCCGGTCGCAGAAATGCCCCCTATGCACCATTTTGGGTAGCGGAAACCATCGGCCCCGCCGGGAGAACCCGCATGCCCCGCACCGAACTGACGCCGCCTCCTGTCCTGTTCGCCCCGGACCGGCCGACCCCGGGCGGCTCCGGCCTGGTCGCCGAGATCGAGGCGTACCTGGCCACGCTGCCCGCCCCCGCGCGCACGCCGGTCCCGTACGTCTGCCCGCTCGGCTCCGCGCTCCGCCCCTGGTACGCGGGGCACCGGGTGCCCCGGGCCACCCTGCTGGACCGGGCGCTCCGCCGCCCGCCCCGCCCCGCGCCGGTGACCGCCGCCGAGCACCTCGGCCTCGCCTCCCGGTACATCGCCGCCCACGGCTGGCTCCAGGGCGCGATGTGGGACGCGGACGGCCGGGTCTGCCTGCTCGGCGCGCAGGCCGCCGTCCTGGCCCACGGCTTCGGCACCCCGGCGACGGTCCGCACCGCCCGGGTCCAGTTGATGGAGGTCCTGCACGCCACCGGTCGTCCGGTGAACTCCCCGGACGAGTACAACGACCGGCCCGCCACCCGGCAGTCCGACGTCCACCGGCTGCTCGACCGGGCCGCCGCCCGGGCGGCCCGGCTGGGCCTCTGACCCGCGGTCGGGAGGGGGGAGGGCCCGCGCGCGGGGCCCGCCGGGGTACGCGAACGGCCCCGGAGCGATGCGGGGCATCACTCCGGGGCCGGACTTCTGAGCGGGCGACGAGAATCGAACTCGCGTGACTAGTTTGGAAGACTAGGGCTCTACCATTGAGCTACGCCCGCGCGATCCCCCGGCCGTTGCCGGACGGAAGGTCGGGAACAGCGTACCTGGTTCGGTCGGCTGCGTGCACACCACATTCGTTTCGGGGGCTCGGAATATCTCGCCGAACCGGCAGGGCACGGCGTGTACGCTTCCTCTCGGCACCACGGGGTGTGGCGCAGTTTGGTAGCGCGTCCGCTTTGGGAGCGGAAGGCCGTCGGTTCGAATCCGGTCACCCCGACAGTGCGCAGGGTCTCGTCGTCGACGAGGCCCTGTTGTCGTTTCCGGGTCCCGTCCGGCATCGTGGGTGGTTGATTTTTCATTTATCCAGGAGCCCTCGATGCGCAGCCCGACACGGACGAACCCGGCGCGGATGAATCCCAAGATCGCGGTCGGCGTCGTCTTCGTCGCCGCGCTGTTCATGTCGATCATGGACACCACGATCGTCAACGTGGCCCTGCCCGCGATCGGCCGCGAGTTCGGCACCGATCCGGCCGGAGTCGGCGTGATCAACGTCGGCTACCTGGTCAGCCTGGCCGTCTTCGTCCCGCTCTCCGGCTGGCTCGGCGACCGGTACGGCACCCGCCGGGTCTTCCTCCTCTCGCTGGCCCTGTTCACCGTCGCCTCGCTGCTCTGCGGTGCGGCCGGCTCGATGACCTCGCTCACCCTGTACCGGGTCCTCCAGGGCGCGGCCGGCGGCCTGCTCACCCCGGTCGGGATGACCATGCTCTTCCGGGCCTTCCCCCAGGAGGAGCGCATGCGCGCCACCCGGGTGCTGATGCTGCCGACCGCCGTCGCCCCCGCCGCCGGGCCGGTGCTCGGCGGCTGGCTGGTGGACGGCTGGTCCTGGCACTGGGTCTTCATCGTCAACGTGCCGGTCGGCCTCGCCGCCCTCGTCTTCGGCGTGCTCTTCCTGCCCGACTACCGCGCCGAGCGGGTCGGCCGGTTCGACGCGGCCGGTTTCCTGCTCTCCGCCGTCGGCTTCGGCGCCACGATGTACGCGCTCTCCGAGGGCGCGTCGGAGGGCTGGGGGAGCGCACGGATCCTCGTCTCGGCGCTCGGCGGGCTGTTCGCGCTCGTCGCCCTGGTCGTGGTCGAGCTGCGCCGCCCCGAGCCGATGCTCGACCTGCGGCTCTTCCGGGACCGGATCTTCCGCACCACCAACCTGCTCTCGCTCTTCTCCGGCGCGGCCTTCCTCGGCATGCTCTACCTCTTCCCGCTGCTCATGCAGGACGCGCTCGGCATGGACGCCCTGCACAGCGGTCTGATGGTGTTCCCGGAAGCGCTCGGTGTGATGCTCGCCTCCCAGGTGGCGGGCCGGCTCTACCCGCGGTTCGGCCCGCGCCGGCTCCTCGTCGCGGGCGCCGCCGTGGTGTCCGGCTGCCTCGCCCTGATGGCCGCGATCGGGCCGGAGAGCAACCTCTGGGCCGTCCGCGTGCTGCTCTTCGTCACCGGTTTCGCGATGGCGCACGTCTTCATGCCCTCGCAGACCGCCGCGTTCTCCACCGTCGCCCCGGCCGACACCGGCGCCGCCTCCACCCTCTACAACGCCCAGCGGCAGCTGGGATCGGCGCTCGGTGTCGCCGTCCTCGGCACCGTCCTCACCGCCGTCGGACCGTTCGCCGTGAACGCCTCGGGTACGCCCGTGGCGAACCTCGTCGCCTACCGCGCGGCCTTCCTCACCGCCGCCGGGCTGGCCCTGCTGGCAGCCCTGATCGCCTTGCTGGTGCGGGACTCCGACGCTGCGGCGACCATGCGTCCGGCCCCCGGCCGGGAGGGTGCGGGTCCCGCCCGGGAACCCGCCCCGGAGCCCGTCGGCAGGGCCTGAGCGGCCCCTGGCGGCGTCGCCCTGGCGTCCGCCTTTCGTGGTACCGGTAGGATGGGGCGCTGGCGGTAGTCCCTGCGGCGTCCACCCAGGTCAACCGCATGAGGGCGAGGAGTCACGCTCACCGTCCACCCCCCACGGGAGATGCAGCTCCAACCGCCCATCGCCCGTCTCGCCCGATCCGTCCGCTTACCGGCCCCAGGCCGGTGGCCGGGGAGGGCGGAGACAACCTGACCGCAAGCCCATAGGAGACCCAACCGTGAAGAGCGCCGTCGAGACTCTGAACCCGACCCGGGTTCGACTCACCGTCGAGGTGCCCTTCGAGGAGCTCAAGCCCAGCCTCGACGCGGCGTACAAGAAGATCAACCAGCAGGTCTCGGTCCCGGGCTTCCGCAAGGGCAAGATCCCGAACCGTGTCATCGACCAGCGCTTCGGCCGTGGTGCCGTGCTGGAAGAGGCCGTCAACGACGCCCTGCCGCGCTTCTACACGCAGGCCGTCGACGAGGGCAAGATCGAGGTCCTCGGCCAGCCCGACATCACCAACATCGAGGGTGTCGAGAAGATCGCCGACGGCGGTGACCTGAAGTTCACCGCAGAGGTGGACATCCGCCCGGAGATCACCCTTCCGGACTTCTCGACCATCGAGGTCACCGTCGACCCGATCGCGGTCACCGACGAGGACATCGACAAGTCCCTGGAGCAGCTGCGCGAGCGCTTCTCCTCGGTCAAGGACGTCGAGCGCGCCGCGGCCGACGGCGACACCGTGGTCGTCGACCTGGAGGCCAAGGTCGACGGCGAGGTGCCCGATGACGGCACCGCCGCCGGCGTGAGCTACGAGATCGGCTCGGGCCGTCTGATCGACGGCATCGACGAGGCCGTCATCGGCCTGGAGGCCGGTGGCACCGCCACCTTCTCCACCGAGCTCAAGGGTGGCACCCAGGCGGGCAAGACCTCCGAGGTCACCGTCACCGTCACCGCCGTCCAGGAGAAGGAGCTGCCGGAGCTGGACGACGAGTTCGCCCAGCTGGCCAGCGAGTTCGACACCCTGGAGGACCTGCGTGGCGACTCCCGCAAGCGCCTGGAGCGCATGAAGGAGTACGACCAGGCCACCCAGGCCCAGGAGAAGGTGCTGGACGCGCTGCTCGGCCTGGTCGAGATCGAGTTCCCGGAGAAGCTCCTCAAGGACGAGATCGAGACCCGCAAGCACAACCTGGAGCACCACCAGCTGGAGCCGATGGGCCTCGACCTCAAGACCTACCTGGAGACCCAGGGCAAGTCGGAGGAGGAGTACCTCGGTGAGCTGGAGGAGCAGGCGAAGAAGGGCATCAAGACCCAGTTCGTCCTGGACCAGATCGTCGCCGACGAGGAGCTCAACGTCTCCCAGGAGGAGCTGACCGAGCACCTCATCCGCCGTGCCGCCGGTTCGGGCCTGACCCCGGACCAGTTCGCGCAGCAGGTCGTCCAGGGTGGCCAGGTGCCGCTGCTGGTCGGCGAGGTCGCCCGCGGCAAGGCGCTGGCCACGGTGGTCGAGGCCGCCAAGGTCGTCGACACCGAGGGCAACGAGATCAACTTCGACGACGACGAGACCGACGAGTCGGCTCAGACCGTCGAGGCCCCGGCCGCCGAGGCCGAGGCCGAGTATACGCCCGCGGCCTCCCCCCCCGGGCCGCCGTGCGGCGCTACCGGGGGCCCGGCCGCGGCCCGGCGACCGGGCCCGCTGTGTTCCCGGCCGCGCCCGCGGCGTTCCGTGCCGCGTTCCCGGTGCCGCCGGGCCCGTCGGGCGTGAACCCTGCGCTCACAGCGAACAGTTCTGCGTGAGGGATTCAGTGGCCCGGCCTGCGCGTTAGGGTCCATGGACAGCAACAATCACGACGTGATACCCGGAAGCTGTGCGACACCGTGACGGTCGCGGAGCGACCGTCCAAATCGACTGAGCAGGTGGCTAAGTGACGTACCCGCAGATGCAGATGCCCGGCCCGATGGCGCCGCACGCCGCCTCTGGTGACGTGCTGGGCGGCCTCGGCGACCAGGTCTACAACCGGCTGCTCAACGAGCGGATCATCTTCCTCGGCCAGCAGGTCGACGACGACATCGCCAACAAGATCACCGCCCAGCTCCTGCTGCTGGCCGCGGACCCGGACAAGGACATCTTCCTCTACATCAACTCCCCGGGCGGCTCGATCTCGGCCGGCATGGCGATCTACGACACCATGCAGTACATCAAGAACGACGTCGTCACCATCGCGATGGGCATGGCCGCCTCGATGGGCCAGTTCCTGCTGACCGCGGGTGCCAAGGGCAAGCGCTTCTCGCTGCCCAACGCCAACATCCTGATGCACCAGCCCTCCGCCGGCCTCGGCGGTTCGGCCACCGACATCCGCATCCAGGCCGAGCAGCTGCTCCGCACCAAGAAGCGGATGTCCGAGCTGATCGCCTTCCACAGCGGCCAGTCCTTCGAGCAGATCACCTCGGACTCCGACCGTGACCGCTGGTTCACCCCGGAGGAGGCCCTGGAGTACGGGCTCATCGACGCGATCATGCACAGCGCCGCGGACGTCCCCGGCGGCGGCGGCACGGGCGCCTGAGCCTGGCCCACGAGACCACAGCCACAACGCTCCGGAGGACAAGAACCCCCATGAACATCCCCAGCCTCTCCAGTGCCAAGGCGCGCGTCGAGGACATGCGAGCCGAGGGTCGCTACATCGTCCCGCGGTTCGTCGAGCGCACCTCGCAGGGCATCCGCGAGTACGACCCGTACGCCAAGCTGTTCGAGGAGCGCATCATCTTCCTCGGCTCGCAGGTGGACGACGTGTCGGCCAACGACATCATGGCGCAGCTGCTCTGCCTGGAGTCGATGGACCCGGACCGCGAGATCCAGATGTACATCAACTCGCCCGGCGGCTCGTTCACGGCCCTGACGGCCATCTACGACACCATGCAGTACGTCAAGCCGGACATCACCACCGTCTGCATGGGCCAGGCGGCCTCGGCGGCGGCCGTGCTGCTGGCGGCCGGCACCCCCGGCAAGCGCATGGCGCTCCCGAACGCCCGCATCCTGATCCACCAGCCGTACACGGAGACCGGCCGCGGCCAGGTGTCCGACCTGGAGATCCAGGCCCGGGAGATCTTCCGGATGCGCGAGCAGCTGGAGGAGATGCTGTCGAAGCACTCCAACAAGTCGGTGGAGCAGGTCCGCGACGACATCGAGCGCGACAAGATCCTGACCGCCGAGGAGGCCGTCGAGTACGGTCTGATCGACCTGGTCATCTCCACCCGCAAGGCCTCGCTGACCTCCTGAGGCCGGCAAGGGTCCCGCTCACCCGGCACCGGGCGGGCGGGACCGCGAGGACGGAGCTCCTGGGCGGGGCGTGCGGCAGGTCCGCGCGCCCCGCCCCGGCACACCGGCGGCTCCCGCAACGGCATCTGTTCGGTATCAATTCGCCCAGGGCGTAGGGCAGACCCGGCGAAGAGGACGGAATCAGCGGCTCGGCAGAGTACCGTCGGATAGCGAGACCGATTCGCCGTCGGCGTCGACGGTCCACAGCACCAGGCCCCGGAACCCCCGCGGGGCCCCTGGCGAAGGGGAAGCACCTCGTGGCACGCATCGGAGACGGTGGCGACCTGCTCAAGTGCTCGTTCTGCGGCAAGTCGCAGAAGCAGGTGAAGAAGCTGATCGCCGGCCCAGGCGTGTACATCTGCGACGAGTGCATCGACTTGTGCAACGAGATCATCGAGGAGGAGCTCGCCGAGACCTCCGAGGTGCGCTTCGAGGAACTGCCGAAGCCACGCGAGATCTACGAGTTCCTGGACCAGTACGTGGTCGGCCAGGACCTCGCCAAGAAGGCGCTGTCGGTGGCCGTCTACAACCACTACAAGCGGGTCCAGGCGGGTGAGGCCGGCCGCAGCGGCGGCAACGGCCGCGAGGACGCCATCGAGCTGGCCAAGTCCAACATCCTGCTGCTCGGGCCGACCGGCTCCGGCAAGACGCTGCTGGCGCAGACCCTGGCCCGGATGCTGAACGTGCCGTTCGCGATCGCCGACGCCACCGCGCTGACCGAGGCCGGGTACGTCGGCGAGGACGTCGAGAACATCCTGCTGAAGCTGATCCAGGCGGCGGACTACGACGTCAAGAAGGCCGAGACCGGGATCATCTACATCGACGAGATCGACAAGGTCGCCCGAAAGAGCGAGAACCCGTCGATCACCCGTGACGTCTCCGGCGAGGGCGTGCAGCAGGCGCTGCTGAAGATCCTGGAGGGCACCACCGCCTCGGTGCCGCCGCAGGGGGGCCGCAAGCACCCGCACCAGGAGTTCATCCAGATCGACACCACCAACGTGCTGTTCATCGTGGGTGGCGCGTTCGCCGGCCTGGAGCGGATCATCGAGGGCCGGGCGGGTGCCAAGGGCATCGGCTTCGGCGCCACCATCCGCTCCAAGCGCGAGGTGGACTCGAGCGACCACTTCCGTCAGGTGATGCCGGAGGACCTGGTCAAGTTCGGCATGATCCCCGAGTTCATCGGCCGCCTCCCGGTGATCACCAGCGTGCACAACCTGGACCGCGAGGCGCTCCTGCAGATCCTCACCGAGCCGAAGAACGCGCTGGTCAAGCAGTACCGGAAGCTCTTCGAACTGGACGGCGTGGAGCTGGAGTTCTCCCGGGACGCGCTGGAGGCGATCGCCGACCAGGCGATCCTGCGCGGCACCGGCGCGCGCGGTCTGCGGGCCATCATGGAGGAGGTGCTGATGTCCGTGATGTACGAGGTCCCCTCGCGTCAGGACGTCGCCCGCGTGGTGGTGACCGGGGACGTCGTCTCCAAGCACGCCATCCCCACCCTGGTGCCGCGCGACATGATCAAGCGGGAGCGGCGCGACAAGAGCGCCTGACCTGCCGCACGTCGTCGGCCGGGGGCCCCGGAACCGTTCACGGTTCCGGGGCCCCCGCCGTGCGGTCCGGGCCGCTCCGGGGGCCCGTCCCGGCGCCCCCGGGGGAAAGCGGTTCGTAACCCGGTTCCCGGACTACGTAAACTGTCCGTCGTGACCGACACCACGAACCAGCGCCCCGCGAGTACGCCCGCCGGGGACGAAGCAGCCACCCTCCCGACGACCTACGCTCCGGCGGACGTAGAGGGCGAGCTGTACGAGCGCTGGGTAGAGCGCGGTTACTTCACCGCCGACGCCAAGAGCGACAAGCCCCCGTACACGATCGTCATCCCCCCGCCGAACGTCACCGGTGCGCTGCACCTGGGCCACGCGTTCCAGCACACGCTGATGGACACGCTGACCCGGCGCAAGCGCATGCAGGGTTTCGAGGTCCTCTGGCTGCCCGGCATGGACCACGCCGGCATCGCCACCCAGAACAAGGTGGAGCAGCAGCTCGCCGAGTCCGGCCTCTCCCGGCACGACCTGGGCCGCGAGGCCTTCGTCGAGAAGGTCTGGGAGTGGAAGGAGAACTACGGCGGCCGGATCCTCGGCCAGATGCGCCGTCTCGGTGACGGCGTGGACTGGTCGCGCGAGCGGTTCACCATGGACGAGGGCCTGTCGCAGGCCGTCCAGACCATCTTCAAGCGGCTGTTCGACGACGGCCTGATCTACCGCGCCGAGCGCATCATCAACTGGTGCCCGCGCTGTCTCACCGCGCTCTCCGACATCGAGGTCGAGCACGAGGAGGTCCCCGGCGAGCTGGTCTCGATCCGCTACGGGGACGGCGCGGACTCGATCGTCGTCGCCACCACGCGGGCCGAGACGATGCTGGGTGACACCGCCGTCGCGGTCCACCCGGAGGACGAGCGGTACAGGCACCTGGTGGGCCGCACCATCAAGCTGCCGCTCACCGACCGGGAGATCCCGGTCGTCGCCGACGAGCACGTCGACCCGGAGTTCGGCACCGGTGCGGTCAAGGTGACCCCGGCGCACGACCCGAACGACTTCGCCATCGGCCAGCGCCACGACCTGCCGAACCTGAGCATCATGGACGAGCGCGGCGCGATCACCGTGCACGGCCCCTTCCTCGGTCTGGACCGTCTGGAGGCCCGCTCGGCCGTCGTCGGCGCGCTGCGCGAGCAGGGCCGGATCGTCGCCGAGAAGCGCCCGTACATGCACGCCGTCGGCCACTGCTCGCGCTGCCACACCGTGGTCGAGCCGCGGCTGTCGCTGCAGTGGTGGGTCAAGGTCGCCCCGCTGGCCCAGGCCGCCGGCGACGCGGTCCGTGACGGCAAGGTGGAGATCCACCCGAAGGAGCTGGAGCGCCGCTACTTCGACTGGGTCGACAACATGTACGACTGGTGCATCTCGCGCCAGCTCTGGTGGGGCCACCGGATCCCGGTCTGGTACGGCCCGGACGGCGAGGTCGTCTGCGTCGGACCGGACGAGGAGCCGCCGACCGGCGAGGGCTGGCACCAGGACCCGGACGTCCTGGACACCTGGTTCTCCTCCGGTCTCTGGCCGTTCTCGACGCTCGGCTGGCCGGAGCAGACCCCGGACCTGGAGAAGTTCTACTCCACCGACGTCCTGGTCACCGGCCACGACATCATCTTCTTCTGGGTCGCCCGGATGATGATGTTCGGCCTGTACGCGATGGACGGCCAGGCGCCGTTCAAGACGGTCGCCCTGACCGGCCTGGTCCGTGACGAGTTCGGCAAGAAGATGTCGAAGTCGTCCGGCACCGCCGTCGACCCGCTGGACTGGATGGACGCCTACGGCGCCGATGCCGTCCGCTTCACCCTCGCGCGCGGCGCCAACCCGGGCGCCGACGTGCCGATCGGCGAGGACTGGGTCAAGGGCTCGCGGAACTTCTGCAACAAGATCTGGAACGCGACCCGCTTCGCGCTGATGAACGGCGCCACCGTCGAGGGCCCGCTGCCCGCGCCGGAGGAGCTGACCTCGGTCGACCGCTGGATCCTCTCGCGGCTCAACGCGACCGTGGCCGAGGTCGACGCGCTCTACGACGACTACGAGTTCGCGAAGGCCTCGGACGCGCTCTACCACTTCGCCTGGGACGAGGTCTTCGACTGGTACGTCGAGCTCTCGAAGACCACCCTGGCCAAGGGCGGCGCGCAGGCCGACGCCTCGCGCCGGGTGCTCGGCGAGGTCCTGGACGTCACGCTGCGGCTGCTCCACCCGATCGTCCCGTTCGTCACCGAGGCGCTCTGGACGACGCTCACCGGGGCCGAGTCGCTGGTCGTCACCGAGTGGCCGAAGGACGCCGGTTTCCGTGACGCCGGGGCCGAGGCCGAGGTCGCCACGCTCCAGCAGGTGGTCACCGAGGTCCGTCGCTTCCGTTCGGACCAGGGCCTCCAGCCGGCGCAGCGGGTCCCGGCCCGGCTGGACCTGGAGGGCACCGTGCTCGCCGTCCACGAGGACGCGATCCGGGCGCTGCTGCGGCTGACCGTCCCGGAGGAGGGCTTCGCGGCCACCGCCTCGCTCCCGGTCGCCGGCGCCACCGTGGCGCTCGACCTGTCCGGCACCATCGACGTCGCGGCGGAGCGCAAGCGCCTCGCCAAGGACCTCGCGGCCGCCGAGAAGGAGAAGGCCCAGACGGGCGCCAAGCTCGGCAACGAGGCGTTCCTCGCCAAGGCGCCGGACGACGTCGTCGCCAAGATCCGGGTCCGGCAGGAGGCCGCCGGGGCCGACATCGCCCGGATCACCGCCCAGCTCGCGGCGCTGCCGCAGGGCTGATCCGGACGCGGATCCCGAGGAGCCGTGCCCCGCCGACGCGGGGTGCGGCTCCTCCGTTTTTCCGGACGTCGGGTAATCGTGCGTCCCAATAGCCCAATCCCCTTGCTCCCTTCCGGCGAATATTCATCCTGGACCGGGTGAGGTCCCTTTCCGCCCGAATTCATTCCGCTCTTGCCCGCGCGCGTTCGCGGAAGTTGGCAGGTGGGATGTGTACGGTGTGCTTCGAGTTCCGCAGAGCCGAGGAGCGACGGGAGGGTGTGGCGTGGTGGTGACCGAGGAGTTGGTCGACGAACTGCCTGCCGAGGTGGTCGAGGAGGCCAAGGCGAGGGCGGCGGTGCTGCTGCTCGCGTTCCGGCACGGGAACCAGCTCGCGTTCGACCACGCGCTGGACCGGCTGTTCGAGCAGCAGGCCGAGCGCGAGGTGACCACCCTGCTCGCCTGGATCGCCGCCGAGGCCGTCCGCAAGGCCTACGCGCCCGAGGTCGGTGACCGGGTGCTGCGCGCGATGGCCCGGCGGGCGCCGCGGGACACCGGCGCGGTGGAGGTCGACGAGGAGAGCGTGGACGCGGCCCGGCTGATCGAGGCGGTCGCGGCCGGTGAGGTGGCCGAGGTCCGCGGCCTGGTCGCGGCGACCCCGGACACCACGTTCCTGCTCGGCGGCCTGCTCCAGGGCGTCGCGATGATGCTGCCGCTGCTGCCGGAGGGCGAGCTGGCCGAGATCACCGCCGAGCTGCGGCGCCGGCACGGCGGCGCCGAGATCCCGGAGGCCCGGGCCGGGGGCTGAACCCCGGCCCGGGCCCGCCGGACGGGGCAGGTTACGGCATCGCGTGCAGGTGCGAGCCGACGGTGGAGGCGATTCCGCCGCCCGCCTTGGCGTCCCAGTTGGTCGACCAGGTCATGGCCCCGCCGATCCCGGGCCACTTGGTGTCGGGCTTGAAGGTGCCGCAGCCGGTGCCGGCGGCCAGGCAGTCCAGCGCGTTGTTGACCACGCTCGGGCTGACGTACCCGCCGCCGGCCGCGCTGGTGGACGCGGGGACGCCGAGCCCCACCTGGTCGGGCCGCAGCCCGCCCTTGAGCTGGATGCAGGCCAGTGCGGTGAGGAAGTTGACGCTCCCCTGCGAGTAGACCTGGCCGTCGCAGCCGAGCATGGCGCCGGAGTTGTAGTACTGCATGTTGACGATGGTGAGGATGTCCTTCACGTTCAGCGCCAGCTTGAAGTACTCCATCCCGGTCGACTGCATGTCGATGGTCTGCGGCGCCATGGTGAGCACGAAGCCCTTGCCGGCCTTCGCCGCCAGGCTGTGCAGGGCCTGGCCCATGTAGGTGGCGCTGACGCCGTTCTCCAGGTCGATGTCGACGCCGTCGAAGCCGTAGGTCTGCATCAGCGACCAGGCGGTGTTGGAGAAGTTGGTCGCGGACGCGGCGCTGTTGACCGAGACCGTGCCCTTCTCGCCGCCGACCGAGAGGATCACCTTCTTGCCGGCCGCCTTCTTGGCCGCGATGTCGGCCTTGAACTGGGCCTCGGTGTAGCCCCCGAGCCTGGAGGAGAGGACCGGGTCCAGGGTGAAGCTGAGCCCGCCGGGCGTGCTGGTGGCGTCGGCGAAGGAGACCGCGATGATGTCGTACGCGGCCGGGACGTCACTGATCCGCTGCACGGTGGCGTTGTTGTCGAAGTTCTGCCAGTAGCCGGTCAGCAGGTGCTTGGGCCCGGGCCGGGTGGGTGTGACGGTGGGCGTCGGCGTCTCGGTCGGTGTCGGCGTCTCGGTCGGCGTCGGGGTCGGGCTCGCCGTGGTGGGGGTGGGAGTGGGCTTGGGGTCGCCGGGGCCGAGCAGTGAGACGTCGTCGGCCAGGAACGCCGGCTGCCCGTACCAGCCGTGCAGGTAGACGGTGACGCTGGTGGTGCCGGCCCCGGTGGTGAAGGTGGTGCTGAGCTTGGACCAGCCGGTGCCGCCGGGGGTCCAGGTGCTCGGGTCGGTGCCGCCGGTGCCGCGGGCGCCCAGGTAGATGTACGAGCCCTGGACCCAACTGCTCAGGGTGTACGTCGAGGAGGGCTTCACGGTGACGGTCTGGCTGCACTCGCCGGTGGCGCTGTTGCCCGGGGTGGAGCGCAGTGCGGCCGAGCCGGAGTGCACGGTGGCGGTCTCCGTCGCGCCGGAGGAACAGGTCCAGCCACCGAGGTGGTTGGCGTCCTCGAAGCCGCCGTTGGTGATCAGTTCGGCGGCGTCGGCGGCGGCGTGCGCACCGGTGCCGCCGGCGAGGACCAGTCCGCTCAGGCCCACCGCGATCGCGCTGGCGCCGGCGAGCAGGGAATACACGGCGCGTGGGCGCCGGTGTCGGGCAAGTGGCATGACTCCATCTCCTGTGGGGGAGGCCGTCGGCTCCTGTGGGGGAGAGCCGTCCGGGTGTCGATGGTGCGCGTGTGGGAGCTACCGACAACTCAAGTCCCTGTCGGGGAAGGAGACTTGCCTCACAAGGTGGAGTAGACCAATCCGCCTGTCAAGAGGACGGTCAGGCGGCGGCCGCGACCTGCGGCGATGCCAGCCGCGCGGTCAGCCCGGCGATCCGGGTCGAGGCGAGTCCGTCGCCGTAGGGGCTGGGAGTGGCCGCCAGCCGGGCGAGCCGCTCGGGGGTGTCGGCCAGCCAGGCGCGGGCCGCGCCGCCGAGCTCCTCGCCCGGCCGCACCAGCGCGGCGAAGCCGGCGTCGACCGCCTCCGGCCGTTCGGTGGAGCGGCGGACGACCAGCAGCGGGCGGCCGAGCACGGTGCACTCCTCCTGCACCCCGCCGGAGTCGGAGACCAGCAGCGCGGCGTGCCGGGCCAGACCCAGGAAGTCGCCGTAGCCGACCGGTCCGGTGACGGCCAGTCGCTCCAGCAGGGCGTCCAGCCCGAACCGCTCGACGGCGGCGCGGGTGCGCGGGTGCATCGGGAACAGCACCGGGGTCCCGGCCCGGGCGATCCGGTCCAGCTCCCCGAGGACGGCGCCGAGCGCCCCGGCGGTGTCGGTGTTCTCCGGCCGGTGCACGGTGGCCAGCACGTAGCCGTCCTCCTCGACCCCGTGCCTGGCGAGCAGCGCGGCCCGGGTCCCGGCGTCGGGCAGCTGACGGCGGACCACCTCGACGACGGTGTTGCCGGTGAGGGCGATCCGCTCCTCGGCCAGTGACTCGGCGCGCAGGTTGGCGGCGTTGTCGGTGGTGGCGGCGCAGAGCAGGTCGGAGACGTGGTCGACCATCACCCGGTTGTGCTCCTCGGGCATCGCCCGGTCGAAGCTGCGCAGCCCGGCCTCGACGTGGACCAGCGGGATCTCCCGGGCGTTGGCGGCGAGCGCGCCGGCCAGGGTGGCGTTGGTGTCGCCCTGGACGACGACGGCGGCCGGACGGTCCTCGGCGAAGGCGGCGTCGAGCTGGCCGAGGGACTGGGCGATCTGCCCGGCGCGCGGACGGCCGCCGACCCCGGTGAGCAGTTCGGGGCGGGGCAGGCCGAGGTCGCGCAGGAAGCGGCCGGACATCGCCTCGTCCCAGTGCTGGCCGGTGTGGACCAGCCGGGTCGCCGGCCCGAGCTCGTGGATCAGCGGGGCGAGCTTGACCAGCTCGGGGCGGGTGCCGAGGACGACGGCGACGCTGCCGGGGGCGAGCGGGCGGGCGGCGGGATTCGGCGGGAGGCACGAGGACATGACGGGAACTCCGGGGTCGGGCCGGGCGGGCGGTCGGGCCGGGCGAGCGGTCGGGTCGGCGGCCGGGGTCAGGATTCGAGGGCGGTGGGCGCGCCGAGCGCGACCTTCTCCGCGTTGCGCCTGGTCTTGGCCCAGCCGTTGCGGCCGAGCAGCACCCGGACGGCGGCCCGGGCCGCGACCGCGAACAGGTGGTAGGCGTAGAGCCAGACCAGGACGCCCCAGAGCAGACCGGTGAGCCGGCTGCGGTCGGGGTGGACGAGCCGGCGGTAGGCGAAGCCCCAGAAGAGCATCGGCAGGGTGGCCAGTACGAAGGCGAGCACCATCCAGGGGCCGAAGCGGAGCTGGAACTCGGCGGTCTCCTCGGGGAAGAGCACGAGGCCCGCCGTGGTGATCGCGATCGACACCGGGGTGAGCACGACCAGCAGCACGCAGACCACGGGCTGGAGGAAGGTGTAGAGCACCTCGGCCTTGCCGGCGGGCCGGTAGTGCGGGGAGCGCAGGACCCGGCCGGTGTAGCGCAGGCACTGCATGTTGCCCTGGGCCCAGCGGGTGCGCTGGGTGAGGAAGCGCCGGTAGGAGACCAGGGCCTCCTGGGAGACGGCGGCCTCGGTGACGTGGGTGAGCCGCCAGCCGGCCAGCCGCAGGTCCAGGCCGGACTCGTAGTCCTCCAGCAGGGCGCGCTCCGGCCACGGCCGGCCCGCGCGGCCCTCCTCGGCGGTCAGCGTGTCGAGGGCGGTGAGCCGGACGAACTGGCCGTTGCCGCCGAGGCCGACGCTTCCGGTGCGGCGGCGCAGCATCTGCATACCGGCGTTGTTGGCCTGGAACTCGACGTCCTGCATCCGGACCAGGGCGCGGGCGAACGCGTTGGCGAGCCGGCCGCGGCCGGGCAGCGGCAGCTCGTCGTCGGCGTTGCGCATCCGGACGCCGATCTGCACGGCGCCGGTGTCGGGGCGGCCGAGTGCGCGGTCGTTGCAGACCTGTTCGAGGGTGCCGTGGTCGAGCTGCCCGTCGGCGTCGACCACGCCGAGCACGACCCGGGAGCGGTCGGTGCCGGCCGGCAGGCGGTCGGAGATCTCCCGGTAGGCGGCGTTGAGGGCGGCGCCCTTGCCGATCCGGGCGTGCGGGCGGCGGCGCTGGACGAGGTGGATCCGGTCGTCGTGCGCGGCGGCGGCCAGCACCAGCTCGCGGGTGGCGTCCTCGCTGTCGTCGTCGATCACCCAGAGGTGGGCGGCCGGGGCGACGGCCCGCAGGCCGGCGAGGGTCTGGGCGATCACGGCCTCCTCGTCGCGGCACGGGACCATCAGGTGCCACTGGAAGGCGGAGGGGTCGCCGGGCTCGGCGGCGGAGTTGTGCCGGAAGGCGTGCCGGGAGCCGGCCCAGTAGAGGAGGAAGCGCCCGAAGACGAGGGCCATGTAGACCAGCAGGGCCAGCGAGATCAGTCCGGCGATCCAGACGATGCTGTCCCGGCGGAGCTCGACAAAACTGCGCAGGGTGTCGGGCAAGGCGCTGTGCTCCTCGTGATCAAAGGCGATATGTCTCCTTGACGCGCGAATCGCTGCTCCATTGCGGCCTGATGTCGCTAAATCGATAGTAAACGCGGGAAACGGCCAACCCGGGGCAAAGTGGTCGTTCTCACCCCGTCGGGAGCGCCCGGCGCAGCTCCGTAGACTGTGGACGTGAGCGACAAGGCCGACCCGAACCCGTACACCCTCCGTCCCGCCGACGGCGCCGCCGGCGACGCCCTGCACGACGTCGAGGTGGAACTCTCCGAGCGCTGGCCGGAGAACAAGCTGGAGCCATCGCTCGACCGGATCGAGGCGCTGATGGACATCCTGGGCCAGCCCCAGCGGTCCTTCCCCTCCATCCACATCACCGGCACCAACGGCAAGACCTCCACCGCCCGGATGGTCGAGCAGCTGCTCAACGCCTTCGAGCTGCGCACCGGCCGCTACACCAGCCCGCACGTGGAGAGCGTCACCGAGCGGATCACCCTGGACGGCGCCCCGATCACCCCCGAGCGGTTCGTCGAGGTCTACCGCGACATCGAGCCCTACGTGCGGATGGTCGACGAGCGCCAGCCGGTCGCGATGTCCTTCTTCGAGGTGCTGACCGGCATGGCCTACGCCGCCTTCGCCGACGCACCGGTGGACGTCGGCATCGTCGAGGTCGGCATGGGCGGCTCCTGGGACGCCACCAACGTCATCGACGCCGCCGTCGCGGTGATCACCCCGATCGGCCTGGACCACACCGACAAGCTGGGCGAGACCACCGGCGAGATCGCGGTGGAGAAGTCCGGGATCATCAAGCCCGACGCCATCGCGATCGTCGCCCACCAGCAGCTCGACGCCGCCGAGACCATCCTGCGGCGCGCCGTCGAGGTCGACGCCACGGTGGCCCGCGAGGGCATGGAGTTCGGCGTGATCCGCCGTGAGGTCGCGGTCGGCGGCCAGCTCGTCACCCTGCGCGGCCTCGGCGGCGAGGAGTACGAGGACGTCTTCCTCCCGCTGCACGGCGGCCACCAGGCGCAGAACGCGGCGCTGGCCCTGGCGACGGTCGAGGCCTTCTTCGGCGTCGGCGGTGCCCGCGGCGGGAAGCTGGACGTGGACAAGGTGCGGCAGGCGTTCTCCGGCGTCGACTCGCCGGGCCGCCTGGAGATCGTCCGCCGCAGCCCGACGATCCTCCTGGACGCCGCGCACAACCCGCACGGCGCCCAGGCGGCGGTCACCGCGATCGGCGAGTCCTTCGGATTCACCCGGCTGGTCGGCGTGATCGGCACCAGCGGCGACAAGGACGTGGCCGGTCTGCTGGAGGTCTTCGAGCCGCTCCTGGCCGAGGTCGTCATCACCCGGAACTCCACCCACCGCGCGATGGACGTGGACGCGCTGGCCGCGCTCGCGGTCGACATCTTCGGCGAGGACCGCGTCCAGGTCGAGCCCCGGCTCGACGACGCCATCGCCGCCGCCGTCACCCTCGCCGAGGAGGAGGGCGACCTCGGCGGCGCCGGGGTGCTGGTCACCGGTTCGGTCATCACGGTGGGCGAGGCCCGCCTGCTGCTCGGGAGGAAGTGACGATGAGGACGCTCTGTTCCTCGACGCTGATCGGCGAGGCACTGCTGATCATGTTCGCCGGTCTGGTGGCGATGCAGCTCTCGGACGTCCCCGCGGGCACCGTCTGGACCGTCAGCGGCATCGCGATGGCCCTCTGCGTGCTGCTCTGCGGCATGATCAACAGGCCCGGCGCGGTCGCCGTCGGCTGGGCGCTCCAGGTCGGGCTCATCGCGAGCGGCTTCGTCCTGCCGACCATGTTCGGCCTCGGCCTCGTCTTCGCCGGCCTCTGGTGGTGCTCGGTGCACTACGGCCGGAAGATCGACGAGATCAAGGCCGCCCGGACCGCCGCCGCCGAACCGGCGCCGGCGGCCTAGACCGGACCTCCGACGGGCGGCCGGGCATTCGCTCACGCAAGGTAACCTCTGCGGTAGTCGCACTCCGCACGTCGAACGGCGTGCGATCCGTACCGATTTCCCCAGGAGACGCACCGTGTCCCAGCGCACTCTCGTCCTGCTCAAGCCCGACGCCGTCAAGCGAGGCCTGACCGGCGAGATCATCAGCCGCATCGAGCGCAAGGCCGGCTGGCGCCTCGCCGCCGTCGAGCTGCGCACGTTCGACCGGGCGACGCTGGAGCAGCACTACGCGGAGCACGTCGGCCGCCCGTTCTACGAGCCGCTCCTGGAGTTCATGACCTCCGGCCCGTCCCTCGCCCTGATCGTCGAGGGCGAGGAGGTCGTCGCCGGCATCCGCATGCTGGCCGGCGCCACCAACCCGCTGGAGGCCGGGGCCGGCACCATCCGGGGCGACTACGCGACCATCACCCGCGAGAACCTGATCCACGCCTCCGACTCGTCCGAGTCCGCGGAGCGCGAGATCAAGATCTTCTTCCCGGCCCACGCCTGATCCGGACGGGCGCCAGGGACCTTCGGGTGCCCCGGTCGGGACCATTGGCCCGGCCGGGGCATTCTTATCGGGAAATAGGGAACCAGGGGGGCCGACACGGCGTCCCAATGCCCGGAGAAGCGATCACGCTCCGGACAATGGACGGTACGCCCCACGTCGACGTCCGTGCCGGCCGGCGTGACTACGATGGACGCGACTCAAGGGCCCGGTAAGGCAGCTCAGCTGGTCTCCGCCCAAGCGTGGGCGCGCGCATTCCGTCCACCTCCATGACACCGAGCCCGGGAAGGCACCCACACCCCATGGCGAGCAACCTGTCGTTCATCGGCCGCGACTTGGCGATCGACCTCGGAACTGCCAACACGCTGGTGTACGTCAGGGGCAAGGGGATCGTCCTCAACGAGCCGTCGGTGGTAGCGGTCAACACCAACACCGGGGGAATCCTGGCCGTCGGTTCCGAGGCCAAGAAGATGATCGGACGCACCCCGGGCAACATCGTGGCCATCCGCCCGCTCAAGGACGGCGTGATCGCCGACTTCGAGATCACCGAGCGGATGCTCCGCTACTTCATCCTCAAGATCCACCGCCGCCGCTTCCTCGCCCGCCCCCGCGTCGTCGTGTGCGTGCCCTCCGGCATCACCGGGGTCGAGCGCCGCGCCGTCATCGAGGCCTCCCTGCAGGCCGGCTGCCGCCAGGTGCACATCATCGAGGAACCGATGGCCGCCGCGATCGGCGCCGGTCTCCCGGTCCACGAGCCCACCGGCAACATGGTCGTCGACATCGGCGGCGGCACGACCGAGGTCGCCGTCATCTCGCTCGGCGGCATCGTCACCGCGCAGTCCATCCGGGTGGCCGGCGACGAGCTGGACAACGCCATCGTCCAGCACATCAAGAAGGAGTACTCGCTGCTCCTGGGCGAGCGCAGCGCCGAGCAGATCAAGATGAGCATCGGCTCCGCCTTCGGCCTGGAGGGCGAGAAGGACGAGCACGCCGAGATCCGCGGCCGCGACCTGGTCAGCGGCCTGCCCAAGACCGTCGTCATCTCCGCCGCCGAGGTCCGCGAGGCCATCGACGAGCCGGTCAACTCGATCATCGACGCGGTGAAGACCACCCTCGACCAGTGCCCGCCCGAGCTGGCCGGCGACGTCATGGACCGGGGCATCGTGCTCACCGGCGGCGGCGCCCTGCTCCGCGGCCTGGACGAGCGGCTGCGCCGGGAGACCGGCATGCCGATCCACATCGCCGAGAACCCGCTGGACTCCGTCGCGCTCGGATCCGGCAAGTGCGTCGAGGAGTTCGAGGCACTCCAGCAGGTGCTCGACGCCGCACCGCGCCGCTAACAGAACCGAAACGTCCGAACTGAGCGGGTCCCCGCCCGGGTCCACAGCCCGGGCGGAGGGGCCAGGTACGAAGGGGCAGCACCAGCACCGTGAGGGACACACGAGAGAGCCGGCTGCTGCTCATCCTGCTGGTGGCCGTCGCCTTCGCGTTGATCACCGTCGACATCAAGGGCGGTGAGAGCTCCCCGCTCGGCGGGGCCCGGCGAGCCGCGGCCTCCGTCCTCGGACCCGTCGAACGGGGCGCCGCCACCGCCGTCGACCCGGTCGCCGACACCGTCCGGGCCTTCCGCGACGCCGCGGCCCACAGCGGCCGCACCGACCAGCTCGCCCGCGAGAACACCGAACTGCGGCAGAAGCTGGCCTCCTCCGACATGGCCGGCGGGCGCACCCAGCAGCTCGACGACCTGCTGCGCACGGCCGGCGCCGGCGGATACACCGTCAAGGCCGCCCAGACCATCGCGATCGGCCCGGCCCAGGGCTTCTCCTGGACCATCACCATCGACGCCGGCAGCGACGACGGGCTCACCCGGGACATGACCGTGGTCAACGGGCAGGGCCTGGTCGGCCGGATCACCACCGTCGCCCCGACCACCGCCACCGTGCTGCTCGCCTCCGACCCCGGCTTCTCCGCCGGCACCCGGCTGGAGGGCACCGGCGAGATCGGCTTCGCCTCCGGCGGCGGCAGCAGCGCCATGAAGGTCTCGCTGCTCAACGGCAAGGCCCAGGTGAAGGAGGGCGACCGGCTGGTCACCTTCGGCTCGCAGAGCGGCCGCCCGTTCGTGCCCGGCGTCCCGGTCGGCAAGGTGGTCCAGGTCGAGGCCAACCCCGGTCAGCTCACCAAGACCGTCCTGGTCGAGCCGTTCGTCCAGTTCACCCGGCTCGACCTGGTCGGCGTCGTCGTCGTCCCGCCGCGCACCGACCCGCGGGACGCCGTCCTGCCGCCCGCCCCCGCGGCGGCCGGTCAGGGCCAGGCCCCGGCGGCGCCCGCCGCCCCCGCGGCCCAGGCCGCCGTCCCGCCCGCCAAGCCCAATGGGGGGAACTGAGCCATGCGCCTCGCCCGCATCCCCGTCTCCGCCGCCCTGATCCTGCTCGGCCTGATCCTCCAGGTCAGCGTCTTCGGCCGGCTGCAACTCCCGGGGGCCACCCCGGACATACTGCTGCTCGTCGTGGTCGGCCTGGCCATGGTCTACGGGCCGACCGGCGGCTGCCTGGTCGGCTTCGCGGCCGGCCTGCTCGCCGACGTCGCACCGCCCTCCGACCACGCCATCGGCCGGTACGCGCTGGTGCTCTGCCTGATGGGCTACGCCGCCGGGCTGCTCCGCCCCGAGCACGGCCGCCAGCGCTCGGTCTCCAGCGCGCTGCTCGTGGTCTCCGTCGCCGCGATCGCCTCCACCCTGCTGTACGCGATGGTCGGCGCCCTGGTCGGCGACACGGCCGCCCGGCACGTCGGGCTCGGCTCGCTGGTGCTGACCGCGATGCTCTACGACCTGCTGCTGGCCCCGTTCGTGGTGCCCGTCGTGATGGTGCTCGGCCGCCGCTTCGGCAAGGACCCGGTGGCCGCCGCGGGCCCCGGCGACGACGAGGGCGGCCCGGGTCTGGGCACCCTGGCCCGCTACCGCACCACCCGCGACGCCGCGTCCCGCCCGATGTACAAGAAGAAGCGCCTGCTCGGCGCGGGCAAGCGCCCGTAGTCCGGCCCCGGCCCCCGATCCGACCAGACCGCCCTCGCGATTTCCTGGAGCGCACGAGACGTGAGCAACATCCCCGAGACCGGCCGAACCCGGCGGGTGACGATCCGTCTGGTGGTGCTGCAGATCCTGGTGCTGTCGCTGCTCGCCACCCTCGGCGGACGGCTCTGGTACCTCCAGATCCGCAACGCCAAGGAGTACACGGCCAAGGCGACCGGCAACCACATCCGCGAGGTCGTCGAACCGGCCGTCCGCGGTGAGATCCTGGACGCCTCCGGCCGCATCCTCGCGGGCAACGAGACCAAGCTGGTGGTCTCCGTCAGCCGCACCTCGCTGCTCCAGCAGAAGGACGGCGGCAAGGCGGTGCTGACCCGGCTCGCCGAGGTGCTCGGGATGCCGGCCAAGGACGTCCAGGAGAAGGCCCGGCTCTGTGACGCCAAGACCCCGCAGCCCTGCTGGAACGGATCGCCCTACCAGCCGATCCCGGTCACCAAGGAGGCGACCACCCAGCAGGCGATGCAGATAATGGAACGCCGCGAGGACTTCCCCGGGGTCACCGCGCAGCCCACCGCCGTACGCCACTACACCGGCGTCGAGGGCGCCAACATGGCCCAGGTGCTCGGGTACCTCTCGCCGGTCACCGACGAGGAGGTCTCCAAGACCGCCGACAAGGCCGGGCTGGACCGCTACCTCCCGGCCGACCAGATCGGCCGGGCCGGGCTGGAGTCGGTGTACGACCGCGACCTGCGCGGCACCGCCGGCATCACCAAGCTGGAGGTCGACAACCTCGGCCGGGTGATCGGCACCGCGGACAAGGCGCCGCCGCGCACCGGCGACAACCTGGTGACCAGCATCGACGCCAGGGTGCAGAAGGTCGTCGAGGACAACCTGGCGCAGGCGATGGCGGACGCCCGCAAGACCTGGGACAAGAACACCAAGCGCAACTACGAAGCGGACTCCGGCGCCGCGGTCGTGATGGACGTCAAGACCGGCCGGATCGTCGCGATGGCCAGTGCCCCGAGCTACGACCCGAACATCTGGCAGGGCGGCATCTCCGGCAAGGACTACCAGGGGCTGACCAACAAGGACTCCAACTACCCGCTGCTGAACCGGGCCATACAGGGTCAGTCCGCCCCCGGCTCCACCTTCAAGGTGGTCTCCACGGCCGCCGCCGCCCAGGCCGGCTACGCGCTCAACGGCAACTACGCCTGCCCGAGCAGCATGACCATCGGCGGCCGCGAGTTCAAGAACTTCGAGAGTCAGGGCCACGGCTCGATCACGCTGGCCCAGGCGCTGGAGGTCTCCTGCGACACCGTCTTCTACGGCCTCGCCTACGACCAGTGGCTGGCCGACGGCGGCATCAAGCCGAAGAAGGAGACCGGGGACTGGTTCTACAAGACCGCCCACCAGTTCGGCCTCGGCGCCAAGACCGGCATCGACCTGCCCTCCGAGGCGACCGGCCGGGTGCCGGACCGGCAGTGGAAGCAGTCCTTCTACGACAACAACAAGGACGCCTGGTGCAAGCAGGCCGAGAAGGGCGGCAAGGAGTACTCCGACCTGATCGCCAAGGAGAACTGCGCCGACGGCTACGTGCTGCGTGCCGGTGACGCCGTCAACTACGCGATCGGGCAGGGCGACACCCTCGTCACCCCGCTGCAGATGGCGCGGATCTACTCGGCGCTGGCCAACGGCGGCACGCTGTGGCGGCCGACCGTCGCCAAGGCCGTGATAAGCCCGAGCGGCGAGCTGGTCCGCGAGATCGCCCCGCACGAGGACGGCAAGCTGCCGACCGACGCGAAGACGCTGCAGTACATCGACGACGCCACCAAGGGCGTCGTCTCGACCGGTACCGCCGCGTGGAAGTTCACCGGCGCAGGCTGGCCGCAGGGGAAGATCGAGCTGCACGCCAAGACCGGCACCGCCGAGGTCGAGGGCAAGCAGACCACCTCGTACCTGACCACCTACAGTCGCGACTACGCGGTCGTGATGACGATAAGCCAGGGTGGCACCGGCTCCGGCGGTTCCGGTGACGCGGTCCGCCGCATCTACCAGGCGCTCTACGGCGTCGACGACAAGGGCGGCGTCGACAACGGCAAGGCCCTGCTGGCCACGCCGCAGGCCGAGCTGCCGAAGTTCAACGCGGACGGCACCGCGATCATCAAGCCGGCGTCGTTCGGCGGGGACCCCGCCGGCGCGTTCGGCGACCCGGGCGTCACCGGCGGCTCGCCGCGGGTCTTCCTGGACCCGGCGCAGCCCTCCGGGACGGTCGTCGTACCGGTCGCGGCGGTCGCGGCCGTCGAACCCACCCGCTCCAACGGAAGGGGCCGGGCATGAGCTCCTACGGCTCGTACCGTCAGCTGCGGCTCGCCCCGCAGCGCCGCGGGGTCCCCAGGACACTCGCCAAGGACTCCCCGATCTGGCGGATCGACTGGATACTGCTGCTTGCCGCGGTGGTCCTCTCGCTCGGCAGCTCGCTGCTGGTCTGGTCGGCCACCCGCGGGCGGGACTCGCTCACCCACGGGGACCCGCAGTACTTCCTGTACCGGCACCTGACCAACGTCATGATCGGCGCCGTGCTGTGCGCGGTGGTGATAGCGATAGGGAGCCGGCGGTTCCGGACGGTGGTGCCGTTCCTGTACGTCGGCGTCATCGTGCTGCTGCTGGCCACGCTGAGCCCGCTCGGCTCGACCATCAACGGCCAGCACTCCTGGATCCAGCTGGGCGGCGGTTTCTCGGTACAGCCGGCCGAGTTCGCCAAACTGGCGATCGTGCTGGTGATGGCGGTCGTGCTGTCCGAGCAGGTGGACGCGGGGGAGCGGGAGTTCCCGGCGAACCGGGCGGTCTTCCGCGGCCTGGTCTGGGCGACGCTGCCGATGGCGATAGTGATGCTGATGCCGGACGCCGGCTCGGTGATGGTGATGGCCGTCATCGTGCTCGGCATCCTGCTCGCCTCGGGCGCGGCCAACCGCTGGGTGTTCGGGCTGATCCTGACCGGGGTCGGCGGCTGTGTGGCGATCTGGAAGCTCGGCGTGCTGAGCAAGTACCAGATCGACCGGTTCGCGGCCTTCGCCAACCCGGCGCTCGACCCCTCCGGCGTCGGGTACAACACGGCCCAGGCCCGGATCGCGATCGGCTCGGGCGGGCTGACCGGCAAGGGGCTGTTCCACGGGACGCAGACCACCGGGCAGTTCGTGCCGGAGCAGCAGACCGACTTCGTCTTCACGGTGGCCGGCGAGGAGCTGGGCTTCCTCGGGGCGATGGCGATCATCGTGCTGCTCGGCGTGGTGCTCTGGCGGGCCTGCCGGATCGCCCGGCACGCCACCGACCTGTACGGCACCATCGTGGCGGCCGGGGTGGTCGCCTGGTTCGCCTTCCAGGGGTTCGAGAACATAGGGATGTGCCTGGGCATCATGCCGGTGGCCGGCATCCCGCTGCCGTTCGTGTCCTACGGAGGGTCGTCGATGTTCTCGACCTGGGTGGCGATCGGACTGTTGCAGGCGGTGCAGAGCCAGCGGCCGATAGCGGCCTGATTGGCGCGTCGCCGGAGGGTGGGCGGCGTGCCGACGGCGGGGCCGGTCCGGGGAGATCCCGGGCC
>NZ_JBHXKE010000118.1:0-28071 GCF_042722765.1 Kitasatospora sp. NPDC058406 | reverse complement strand
TCTCCGGGGCCCGGAGAATTCACAGCTCCGCCCCGGGACCGCGATGATGGAGGTCGGAAGCGCGCCGAACGCGGCGTCCAACCTCTGTCCGATCACCGGGAGCTGACACATGACCGAGAAGCAGACCGTCACCGACGTCCTGATCGTCGGCGCCGGACCGACCGGCCTGCTGTTGGCCGGGGACCTCGCCACCGCCGGGATCAAGGTCACCGTGCTGGAGAGGCGCAGCACCGAGTCCAACCTCACCCGGGCGTTCGCCGTGCACGCCCGGACCCTCGAACTCCTCGACGCCCGCGGCCTCGCCGACGACCTCATCGCCACGGGCCGTCCGCTCACCTCGCTGAAGATCTTCAACAAGTTCCGGGTCGACCTCGGCGAACTCCCCAGCCGCTTCCCGTTCGTCCTGATCACCCCGCAGTACCGGACCGAACAGCTGCTGCACGACCGGGCGGTCAAGGCCGGCGCGACCGTCCTGCGCGGGGCCGAGGTGGTCGGCCTGCGCCAGGACGCCGAGGGCGTGACCGTCGAGACGCTGGAGAACGGCGCCGTCACCACCCACCGGGCCCGCTACGCGGTCGGCGCCGACGGCGTCCACTCCACCGTCCGCGACCTGCTCGGCATCCCCTTCCCCGGCGAGTCCGTGGTCAACTCCGTCCTGCTGGCGGACGTCCGGCTGGAACGCGAACCCGACGAGGCGGTCACCGTCGGCGCGAACGAGCACGGCTTCGCCTTCCTGGTGCCGTTCGGCGACGGCTGGTACCGGATCATCGCCTGGGACCGCACCGAGGAGCACCCCGACGGCACCCCGCCGTCACTCGACCGGATCGCCGCCGTCGCCCTCGGCGCGTTCGGCGAGGACTACGGCCTGCACGACGCCCGCTGGAGCTCCACCTTCCACAGCGACGAACGGCAGGTCCCCAACTACCGCTCCGGGCGGGTCTTCCTCGCCGGTGACGCGGCCCACTGCCACTCGCCGGCCGGCGGCCAGGGCATGAACACCGGGATCCAGGACGCCGCCAACCTCTCCTGGAAGCTCGCCGCCGCCGTCCGGGGCCAGGCCACCGACGCGCTGCTCGACACCTACCAGACCGAGCGGCACCCGGTCGGCAAGGCGGTGCTGCGCACGTCCGGTGCGCTGATCAGGCTCGCCCTCGCCCAGTCCGCGGCCACCCGGGCCCTGCGCGGCGCGCTGGCCTCGCTCGCCGACCACCTCGACGTGGTCGCGGAGCGCGGCGCCCGCACCGTCTCCGGCATCGGCATCGCCTACCCGGCGCCCAAGGACGCCCACCCGCTGGTCGGCAAGCGCGTCCCGGACCTGCGGCTGACCGGTCTCGAACCGCCGCGCGAGGGTGGTCCGGCCGCCCCGGACCGGCTCTACGAGGCGCTCCGGGCGGGGAAGTTCGTGCTGGTCAGCAACGACGAGCTGTCCGTCGCCGAGCCGTGGGCGGACCGGGTCATCACCGCCGCCCCGGCCGACCCGCACGGCAAGCTGCGCGACACCGTCCTGCTGATCCGCCCGGACGGCTACGCCGCCTGGGCCTCCGTCGACCCGGGCCTCGGCGAGCTCCGCGCCGCCCTCACCGACTGGCTCGGCACCCCGGCCGGCTGACCCGGCCCCGGAGGCGGGCGCCGGGTCGGCCGGCACCCGCCTCCGCCGTCCGGCCCCGCCCCGCCCTTGTTCCGCCCCTGTCCCGCACGGCCGCGGACGGGCACTGCCGCGGACGGACGGCACCTTCGCCTACTGGTGCACCTTCTCGTAGTGCCGCGCCGCCTTCGCCCGGTTCCCGCACACCGCCATCCGGCACCAGCGCCGCCGGCCGTTCTGCGAGGTGTCGAAGAAGTGCAGGATGCACGCCTCGTGGGCGCACTTCTTGACCCGCTGCGGCCCCTGGCCGAGCAGCACCAGGAAGTCGTCGACCGCGAGCCAGGCCGCCAGCCACTCCGGCGCGTCCACCTCGACCCGGTCCCGCGCCCCCGTCGCCGAGGCCTCCCGCCGGACCCGGCCGTGCCGCAGCACCGCGTCCAGTCCGGCCAGGGCCACCGGCCCCACGGCGCCGCCCCCGTCCAGGTCCCGGACCGCCGCCGCCAGCGCCTCCCGCGCCTCCCGGACGGCCGCCAGCCCGGCCCCGTCGGCCGCACAACGCCCGGCCAGCCCGGCCGAGGAGAGCCAGATCGCGTAGCCGTCCGGTTCGCCGAGCAGGTCGTTGACCGGGGTCCCGGCCCACCGGGTGTTCAGCAGGTCGAGCGCCAGCGGCTCACCGAGCAGCGGTCGCGGGTCCCGCGGGTCTGCTGTCCGCTCCGTCATCGGCACTCCCTCGCTCTCGCCCGGTCCACGAGTCTACGTCGGGGCGGTCCGTCGGGGCCCGCCCTCGCCGCTCCGCCGGGACCCGTTCCCGTGCCCCGGACCGGCCCCGACCGACCGGACCGGAAGGTCTGTTTCCGCTCCGTTCCGCGATCGTCAACCCTCCGCTCGCCCGCTCGTGACCACTGTCATACGCAGGACTGATGACGTAGCCTCTCGACCGTGCATAGGGTTCCCCACAGCTCGGCGAGGCCGTTGACGGCGCACTCCCGCGCCGATCCGGCTCTGCCGCACCCGCTCGGTGGGGAGAGTAACCGCATGGCCTCACAGAACCCCCAGGACGCACGGCTGAGACAGGTCGGGCCACGCCCCGACGTGCCCGCCGCCGTGCCCCCTCAGCCTGCCCTCCAACCGCCCGCCACCGCGTCCGCCGGACGCCCGAGCCCGACCGGCGGTTTCGCCGACACCCTGCACCTCGCGATCGAGGCCAGCGGCCTCAGCCTGGACCGGATCCGGGCGGCCCTCGCCCAACGCGGCGTCAGGGTCAGCGTCACGACGCTCAGTTACTGGCGGCGCGGTCGCAGCCAGCCCGAGCGGGCCAGCTCGCTGCGCGCGGTGCACCTGCTGGAGGAACTGCTCGGTCTCCCGCACTCCACGCTCTCCTCGCTGCTCGGCCCGCCCCGCCCGCGCGGGCGCTGGGCCGCCAACGCCAACGCCAGCCACCTGCGGCTGGAGGACGTCTGGCCGGGGGAGCAGGAGATCGCCGACGTCTTCGCCGAACTGGACGCGCCGCCGGCCGGCGAGCTGGAGCGGCTGTCGATCCACGACTCGTACTACGTGGACGCCGACCGGCGCGGCAACCTGCTGAGGATGCGGCAGGTGGTCCGGGCGACGGTGGCCGGCGTGACCCGCTGCCTGGTCGTGCACAAGGCCGACGAGGAGGCCACCGGCTGTCCTGAGATCACCGGGGTCCGGCACGGCCGGCTCGGCCGGGTCCGGCGACGCCCCGACGCCGGCCTGATCGTCGGCGAGCTGATGCTGGACCGGCCGCTGGGGCTCGGCGACAGCACCGTCTTCGAGTACGAGGTGGAGATCCCGTCCGGCGGCGCCGAGACGCTGGAGTACAGCCGCCGCTTCGCCACCCCGGTGCGCGAGTACGTGCTCCAGGTGCACTTCGACCCGACGCGGGTCCCGGCCCACTGCGAGCGGTACGACCGCGACCCCGGGGCGGACGTCGACCGCCGCCGCGAGCAGCTCTGGATCGGCGCGTCGGCCAGCGCCCACGTGCTCGCCCCCGACCAGCAGCCGGGCCACATCGGCATCCGCTGGGAGTGGGAGTAGCCCCTCCGCCGCCCGGCGCCGGCTCTCCGCTCCACCCCTCCCCACCTCTGTCATGAACGAGCCATACCCCTCCCACCTAACCTCTTCATAGGGCAGTAGCGGTTGACGGTCCCCCACCTAACCACTAACGTCGTCAGTAACGGTTAGCCAGTCGCGCCCTCCGGGGCGCTCTGACCACGGGAGTGACCAGGCATGTCCGGCACCATCAGCAGCACCCTGCAGACCGGCCACGTGGGTCTGAACGTCACCGACCTCGACCGCTCGACCGCCTTCTACCGGCGCGTGCTCGGCCTGGAGCTGCTCAAGGAGGGCACCGGCCCCGAGCAGCGCTTCGCCTTCCTCGGCCGCGACGGCCGCCCGGTGCTCACCCTCTGGCAGCAGAGCGCGGGCACCTTCGCCACCGCCGCCCCCGGCCTGCACCACCTCTCCTTCCAGGTCGACTCACTGGACGAGGTCCGTGCCGCCGAGGCGCTGCTGCGCGAACTGGGCGCCGCCTTCGCCTACGACGGCGTCGTCCCGCACGGCGAGGGCGCGGCCTCCGGAGGGATCTTCTTCACCGACCCGGACGGCATCCGGCTGGAGATCTACACCCCGCAGGGCGTCGACGGGACCGGCGCCGAGGCTCCCGCCGGGTCCGCCCCGACCTGCGGCTTCTTCTAGGACTCGACCGAACGGGCACCGGGAGGCACACCATGACCACGGACACGCCCTACCACCCCGGCGAACGGGCCGCCCAGGCACGGGCCGGCCGGCTGGACCGGGCCGACCACTCCGGACGCGCCGTGGGCAGCACCGTCCCGGCCGTGGCCGCCCGGTTCCTGACCGAGCGGCGGATGCTGGTGGTCGGCGCCGCCGACGCCGACGGCCGCCTCTGGGCCACCCAGCTCAGCGGCGCCCCGGGGTTCCTCCGGGCCGCCGACGAGCGGACCCTGACGGTGGCCGCCCGGCCGTCCGGAGACGACCCGCTGGCGGGTGCCCTGGCCGGCCCGGCCGAGGTCGGCACCGTCGCGCTGGACCCGGCCGCCCGGCGCCGGATGCGGCTGAACGGCCGCTCCGTGCCGGACGGCCGGGGCGGCCTGGTGATCACCGCCGACCAGGTCTACGCCAACTGCCCGAAGTACATCCAGCGCCGCAGCCCGGTGGACCGCCCGGAGGCCGGCGCCCCTCGCAGGGTGGCCGGCGGCCCCGCCCTCAGCACCGCCCAGCAGCTGATGGCGTCCACCGCGGACACCTTCTTCGTCGCCACCGCCGGACCGGACGGCCGGGTCGACGCCTCGCACCGGGGCGGCAACCCGGGCTTCCTCAGGGTGCTCGGACCGGACCGGCTGCGCTGGCCCGACTACGCGGGCAACAGCATGTTCATGACCCTGGGCAACCTGGAGCTCGACCCGCGCGCCGGACTGCTGATCCCGGACTGGGAGACCGGCGGGGCACTGCTGGTCACCGGCGAGGCGCGGACCGACTGGTCCGACCCCGCCGGGGCCGGTCTGCCGGGTGCCGAGCGGGTGATCGACCTGACCGTCACCGACGTCCTCGAACTGGCCGACGCCACCCCGCTGACCTGGACCGATCCCGAGTACTCACCGGCGAACCCGCGATCCGCGGGCTGACCCGCCGACGGCTGACCTCCCGCCAGGTCGGCACCGTCACTACCGCCTCCCGCGCACCCGCGCCACGCCCGGGCCGCCGAACGGTCGTCACCCGACCGGCGCAGTCCACCGCGCCGACCAGGTGCCCGATTTGGGACTTTGGTCCCGATAACACGCGCTGTCGCCCTGGGAAGGACCGTCCTGTCACGCCGTCAGCGGTGACCAGTCCGACCAGGAGAAAGAGGCGGAGCATGACCCTCACCGACCGACCGATCCCGTTGCTGGAGTTCGACGAGATCGAGCCCGACGCGGACTGCATATGCGGGGGCTGCAGCGCCCGCCGCCGCGCCCGACTGCACGCCGCACCGGTGCACGAGGGCGGCCACGCCGCAGCCCGCAGCGTCCGCCGCCGGGCCGCCGTGCTGATGGCCGCCGTCGGGACGGCCCTCGGCGGCGGCGCGGCCGGCGCCGCCGCGGCACCCGCCCCGACGCCCACCCCCGGCGGCTCCGCCACCGCCCAGCCGAAGACCCCGCAGGGCGAGGTCAGCGGCCTCTACGGCGACTCCCCGTCCGCCCGCGGGCTCTCCGCCCCGCGCGCCGCCCAGCCGGTCACCCGGGCGCAGATCATCGAACGGGCGCAGCGCTGGGTCGACCAGAAGGTCCCGTACAGCATGAGCCGGTACTGGTCGGACGGCTACCGCCAGGACTGCTCCGGCTTCGTCTCGATGGCCTGGGGCCTGGGCAGCAGCCAGACCACCTGGACGCTGCCGAACGTCGCCGAGCGGATCGCCAAGGCGGACCTCCAGCCGGGCGACGTCCTGATCTACAACAACCCCGCCAATCCGCAGGCCGGCTCGCACGTGACCGTCTTCGGCGGCTGGACCGACTCCACCCGCACCCGCTACCTGGCGTACGAGCAGACCTCGCCGGGCACCACCAAGCGGTCCACGCCGTACGCCTACTGGAACAACTCCGGCTCGTACGTCCCGTACCGCTACAAGGCGCTCTCCCCCGGCGGCGACGGCGGCGGAACGAACGGCGGAACGAACGGCGGCGGCAGCAGCGACGGCTCCTCCTCGACCGCCTTCCCGGGCGCCGACAAGTTCGGCCCCGGCGCGGACAACGCGTACGTCACCAGGCTCGGCCAGATGCTGGTGCAGCGCGGCGGCGCCCGGTTCTACGGCACGGGCCCCGGGCCGCGCTGGAGCGAGTCGGACCGGCGGGCCACCGAGGCCTTCCAGCTCGCCCAGGGCTGGCGCGGCGCCGAGGCCGACGGCATCCCCGGCAAGGACACCTGGGACTACCTGGTCAACGCCAAGGGCCGGAACATCGACGGCGGCGCCCCGCTCCCGCCGCCGCCGGTCGGCCCCGGCACCGGCGCCGGAGCGCCGCCCTTCCCCGGTCGGTCCGCTTTCGGGCCGGGCGCCGCCAACGACAACGTCCGGCGGCTCGGCGAGCAACTGGTCCGCAAGGGGTTCGGCCGCCACTACACGCAGGGTCCGGGCCCGCGCTGGACGGAGTCCGACCGGCGAAACGTCCAGGCCTTCCAGGAGTCCCTGGGCTGGCGCGGCGCCGAGGCCGACGGCTACCCCGGCCCGGACACCTGGAAGCGGCTCTTCTCCTAGGGACCGCCCGACCGGGGACCGCCCCGGGGACCGCCCCGGGAGCCGTCCGACCGGGGGCCGTCCGGCCCCCGGGGGGCCCGGCTCACACCGCGCGTCCGTCCGGCAGGGGAACACCGGGCGGGCGCCCCGACATCCAGTGGAAGAGCCCCATCGCCACGCTGGTCGCCAGGTTGAAGCTGGAGACCCCGGGCCGCATCGGCACCGCGACCAGCCGGTCGGCCCGCGCCTTCAGCCCCGCCGAGACACCGTGCCGCTCGGTGCCGAAGGCGAGCACCGCGTCGTCCGGGAAGGCCGTCTCCCGGATGTCCGCACCTTCCGGGTCCAGCACGTACAGCGGGCCCGCGGGCAGGTCCGGGAGCGTCAGCCGCTCGACGGCGGTGGCGAAGTGCAGGCCCGCGCTGCCCCGGAGCACGCCCGGGTGCCAGGGGTCGAGGTCCCCGGTGGTCACCACCCCGGCCGCGCCGAAGCCGGCCGCCAGCCGGATCACCGCGCCGACGTTGCCCAGGTTGCGCGGGTCCTCCAGCAGCACGACCGGTGCCGTCCGCGGCCGGCGGTCCAGCGCGGCGCGGTTCGCCTCGACGGTCGGCCGGGCGGCCAGCGCGATCACGCCGGTCGGGTGGAGCCGGGGCGCGAGCCCCCGCAGCGTCTTCTCCGGCAGCTCGGCGGCCAGCCCGTCCAGCGCGGGGGAGACGTCCGGGGCCAGCTCGGCGGCGAGGGCCAGCAGCGCGGCCCGGTCGGCGGTCAGCACCTGCCGGACGGCGCCGCCGAACCGCAGTGCGTGCTTCAACGGGTGGAACCCGTCCAGCAGCACCGTTCCCGGTTCCTCGGCGCCGGCCCGCCAGGCGCGCAGCAGTTCTTCGTCGTTCACGCCGCTCACTCTGCCGGACCGGGCTCGCCCGGTCGTCCCGCGGCGGCGATCACCTGGTCGAAGGTGAGCGGCCCACCGGCCTTCCCACCGGACTCCTCCGCGGACTCCTCGACGGCCGCGCCCGGCCGCAGCCCGGCCAGCGCCAGGTCCAGGTGCCGGTGGACCAGCGCGCCCCCGGCGTCGAGCACGGCCAGACCGCCCGGCAGCGGCCGGGAGACCCGGACGCAGAGCAGCACCAGGTCACCCATCCCGACATCCGTGCGCAGCTGCCCCGCCTCCTGGGCCGCGCGCAGCAGCTCCTCGACCGCCGCGACCGCGCCGGTCCGGGCGGCGACCAGCTCCTCGTCCACGACCAGGCGTTCCAGCAGCACCACGATCGCCGCCCCCATCCGCAGGTCGGCGGCGGCGTGCACGAAGCGGCGCAGCGCGCGGTACGGGTCGGCCTCGGCCTCGCGGGCCCGGTCGGCCGCCTCGGCGAGCCGGGTGAGCAGATCGGTGACCAGGGCCCCGACCAGCGCCTCCCGGTCGGGGAAGCGCCGGTAGAGCGTCCCCGGGCCGACGCCGGCCCGGCGGACGACCGCGTCCAGCGGAGCGTCCGGGCCCCGTTCCAGGAAGACCTCGCAGGCGGCCTCCAGGATCCTGCGCCGACTGCGTTCCGCGTCCGCTCTCATCACCAGCCCCTTAACCGGAGAGATTCTCTCCCCCTATGCTACCGTCCTGGCAGACGGAGAAAATCTCTCCGCTTAAGCGGGGCACCCTTCCGAGGAGCGACGCCATGACGACCACCTCATCGCCGGCCATCCACACCGACATCGACGGCACCGGGCACGACCGCGCGGCCGTCCTCGCCTGGGAGCTGGACCGCGCCCGGGCCGCTCTGCGGCTGCTCAAGCAGCGCCTCGGCGACGACCGCACCCGCGAACTGCTCGCCCCCGACACCGCCGCGGCCGACGCCGCGATGGCCGGCTGGCTGCACGCCTCCGGCGGGCGGTGGCGCGCGGCCGTCACCGAACTGACCGCCACCGGCATCGACGCCGCGACCTTCCTCGCCTGGTGGCAGGGCCGGCTGCACGCCCCCGACCGGGCCGCCCTGCTGGCCGCCAACCCCGAGCACTACCTCGCCGACTCGGCCGACGGGACGGTCGAGATCATCGAGACGGTCGGCGACGGACCGCTCCGCTTCCTCCTCCGCTTCCGCCCCACCCCGGCGACCCCGGCGTACCCGGTCCGGATCGGCGGCACCGGCCACCTGGCGGACGGCTCCGAGGTGCTGCGGGTGATGCACGAGTTCGCCGACTCCCCGCAGGGCCTGCGGATCCGGCTCACCGTCGAGTTCCCGGCCGCGGCCCCGACCGGGCTGTCGACCGGCCACCAGTGGCACTTCGCCTGCGAGTTCGCCAACTGGCTGGAGGCCGCCGCGGCGGCCTGACCGGCGGGTCCGCCCCCCGGACCTCGTCGGACCAGGGCCGGGCCCGCCTAACGACCCGACGGCTCCGGTTCGCGCTGCGCGGTCGCGGTCGCCGTCCCGCCGCCGCGCAGCGCCCGCTCCAGGTCCTTCAGCGCCTGGAGCAGCAACCTGGTCCCGGTCCGCAGCACGTCCCGCTGCACCTCGCCGGGCGACCCGGCGAGCCGCTGTTCCAGCCGCTCCTGTGCCTCCCGGACGGCGTCGAACTCCACCGGCTGCCCGGTCAGCAGGGCGCCCGCCGCCAGCGCCGTGGCCAGCTGCAGCTCCTCCGCGAACTCCGCCGCCCCCGGCACCGGATCGGCGTCGGCCGCGGGCAGGTGCGCCTCCAGCAGCACCGCGACCCGCCCGAGGTGGCCGACCGCCGCCCGGGCCCGGTCCAGCTGGCGACGGCTCACCCCGGGCAGTCCGGAGGCGTGCCGCCCCGGCTCGGCGTCGGCCCGCTGCATCGCCTGGAGCAGCTCGGAGCGCGCCTCCCGGGAGTCCAGCAGTGCCGCGCGGACGGCCCGTCCGCGCGGCGCCGCCGGACGCTCGTAGACCGCGATCACCTCGGCCGCGTACCGTCCGGCGGCGGCCAGCCACTCGGCCAGCCGCTCACCGAGCCGGGCGGTCTGCCAGGTCGGGAAGAGCGCGTAGACCAGCAGGGCGACCGACCCGCCGAGCAGGGTCAGCCCGACCCGCTCGACGGCCGTCGTCAGCGGGTTCCCGGCCTGCAGCCCGAGCAGGAACACCACGTACGAGGAGATGCAGACCGTGATGACCGCGTAGCCGGTGCGCAGGGTGAGGTAGGCGCCGCCGATGCTGAGCACCGCGAGGACGGCCAGCACCCACTCGCCGGGGCGCGCCAGCTGCACCACCAGCGTGGAGACGGCCACCCCGACCATGGTCCCGGCCAGCCGGGCGACCCCCCGGCTGTAGGTCTGCGCGAAGTCCGGCCGCATCACCATCGCGGCCGTCATCGGCGCCCAGTAGCCGTGTTCGAAGCCGACCAGCCGGGCCAGCAGGTAGGCGACGGTCACCACCCCGGCCAGCCGGACGGCGTGCTGGAAGACCGCCGAGCGCGGCTGGAACTGCCGCCGCACCGCGCGCAGCGCCGTGGGCAGCATCCGGACCAGCGGCGGCTTGCGCAGCGCCCCGCCGGCCTGCACCACGGGGGTGTCGATGGTGTCCTCGGCGCCCCGGTCCAGCGTGTCGGAGGCCTTGCGGAGCAGCCCGGCCAGTCGGCGGGCGGAGCGCCGGGCGGCGCCGCGCAGTTCCGGGCCCTCGGTCCGGGCGGCGAGGGTGAGCGCGGGCGCCGAACGCGGGAGCTGGAGCGGGTCCCCGGTGCGGATCGCCCGGGCCAGCGCGTCCATCGCCTCGGCGGCGGCGGCCAGCACCTCGCGGGCCCGGTCGCGCTCCGGCCCCTCCTCGGGGGCGCCGACCTTGGGGTCGGCGATCGCCGCCAGGGTCGGCCGGACCCGTTCGGCGATCCCGCGCAGGCCGCGCAGTTCGGGCGGCCGGTTCCGGTCCTGCCAGGGGGTGAGCGCGGCGGCGTGCCGGGCGGTCATGAACGGTTCCGGGTCGACGTGCGCGGTCGGGTCCTGGCGCAGCCGGCGGGCGTAGTCGGCGAGTTCGGCGTAGGTGTCGGCGAGCGCCTCCCGCTGGACGGTCCAGCTGCCGATCGGCCAGACGGTGATGACCAGCGCCTGGGCGACGCCCCCCAGCGCGCAGACCAGCCCGTGTCCGAGCGCGGTGAGCGGGCTGACCGGCAGCTGGACCACGATCAGCATCACCGAGACGGTGTTGGCGGCGACCACCCCGGCGGTCGGCCCGATCGCCCAGGCCAGTCCGGCGCCGAAGGCCCAGACCGCCAGCAGCACCGGGAACGCCCCGGGCACCCCGGCCGCCAGGTAGCCGAGGAAGGTGCTGACGCCGAGTCCGATCCCGGCGGCGACGGCGAGCGTGGCCCGGGGCCGGAAGCTGCGCTGGAAGGTGGCGGTCCCGGCGATGAACGCGCCCATCGCGGCCGAGGTGGCCAGCTCCGGCCCGCCCAGGGCCAGGGTGGGGAAGAGCACCGCCGCCACCGCGACCGCGCCGCGCAGCGCCCGCTTGGGGTCGGTGAGCGCCCGGTCGACGGTCAGTCCGGTCCGCGCGGTGTCTCGAAGGGCGGCGAACCAGGACATAGCGGTCAGCTTAGGGGAGTGGCGCCCTTCTCCCCGCCAGGGACCCGGCCCACGCGGCGGACCGTCCGGCCCACCCGTCGACCGGCCCACCGCAACGCCGCCGTCGGCAGGAAGACCGCGTCCGCCGCGATCATCGCCAGCGAGAACACCGGGAGCCCGAGCAGCACCGCGATCCCCACGTGCTCGGCCATCATCACCACCAGCAGCGTGTTCTTGACCCGCCGGCTGACCAGCGTGAACGGGAACGCGACCTGGAGCAGGACCGTCCCGTAGGTGATCAGGAAGACCGGCAGCAGCGCCGACCCGACCAGCCCGGACAGCCCCGGCCACGGCGTGAAGTAGTCCAGGTGGAGCGGGTAGTAGAGCGCGGTGCCGTCCTGCCAGCGCGAGCCCTGCACCTTGTACCAGCCCGCGGTGGCGTAGATCAGCACCACCTCGACGGCGATCACCAGCATCGCGCAGTTGTGCACCATGGTCGCCAGCGCGTCCAGCACCGCGCGCGTCTCGCCGTCCGGCGCCAGCCGCCCGGCCAGCCACCAGAGCCCGGCCACCGCCCAGAGCGCCCAGAACACCGGCCCCCATCCGACGTACGGGAACGTCGCGGTCGTCCAGGCCAGGCTCTCCCCGGAGAAGCCGCCCAGCCCGCAGACCAGCAGGACGACGCCGAGCACCGCCCAGAGCGCCACCCCGGTCCGCCCGGACCCCGCCCGCCGGGCGTCCAGCGACCAGACCTCCGCGCAGCGGGTGAAGACCAGGTAGACCGCCATCAGGTGGACGACGTTGTCGCCCCCGTCGCCGAGGAAGACGTTGCGGTTCTGCAGCGAGAGCACGGTGACCAGGAACAGCACCGTGCTCGCCCTGGTCCGCCAGCCCAGCAGCACCGCCAGCGCGGCCAGCACCGCCAGGTGGTAGACCAGCTCGAACCAGAGCCGCCCGCCGAACCAGGGCAGCACCGTCAGCGCCCCGTTGTCGGCCAGCAGCCGCTCCGCCAGCTCCGGTGACCAGGGCGAGGTGTCGCCGTACAGCAGCCGCCGGTTGGGCCACTCGCGGAGCAGGTACACCATCCAGACCAGCCCGAAGCCGATCCGCACCGTCGCCGCCTGGTACGGCCCGAGCACCCGTCCGGTGAACACCGCGAACGCCCGGGCCGCGAGCCGGACCGGCCCCGGCCGGCGCGCCGCGGGTTCGGCCTCCGGCGGCGAACCGGGCTGGCGGGGGATCCCGTCGAGCAGCCGCTCCCCGGCCTCGGCCGGAGTGACCTCGTTCACCCGAGCCCCCGGACGTCCTCGTCGCCCACCGGCCACCAGGGCAGCTCCCGGACCTTCGGCGCGGGCGGCGGCGCCTCGTCGCTCCACTCCGGCGGCGGGACGGTCGTCGTGGTCACCCGCAGTTCGACCTCCAGCACCGGCCGCCCGTCGACGCTCCGGCCGATCCGCTGCAGCACGATCCGCTTCAGGTACTCCTCGGCCAGCCGGCCGCGCGGATTGACGAGCGACTCGTCCTGGGCGTTGTGCGAGCCGTCGTAGAAGTCCCAGGCGCGGCGGAGCATGTTCTGGTCGGCGTGGCTGGGCGCCGGGTTGCCCCGGATCGCCGCGAGGTCCCGGGCGGTCAGCCCGACCCAGTCGTGGGTCCGGACGCCGCCGTCCTCCGCCGCCGTCCGCGCCCGGGCGTCCACGGCGACGTTCTGCTGCAGCGGGTTGGGGGCGAACAGCTTCCAGTTCTGCTCGAACTCCGGGTAGACCAGGCCGTCGACCTGGTCCCGGTACCGCTGGGACAGCGAGTTGGCCGGTGCCACGTGCAGGAAGACCGCGCCGAGGAAGAGCCCGGTGGCGGCGGTCAGCACCACGGCGGCCGTCCCGAGCACGGCCCGCGCGGGCGCCGACCAGGCCCGGTGGACGGGCGGCGGGTCCGTGCTCTCGGCGCTCTCGGCCATGAACTCCCCCGGGGAAGGGCGGGGCCGGCACCGCGCCGGCCCGGTCGCGCGCCCATCCTGCCCTACTCCCCCGAACGGCGGGCCCGTCCGGACCACCGGAATCCGCGGGGGACCCCCGGGTCGCCCGCTACAGGACGAAGGCCTGCTGGCCGCCGCTGCTCACCATCGGACGGCCCGCGCCGTCCCAGGCGTACATGCCGCCGTCGACGTTGACCGCGTCCCGGCCGTTCTGCACGAGGTACTGGACGACCTGCGCGGAGCGCCCGCCGACCCGGCAGAGCACGTACAGCTTCCCGTCCGGAAGCTCATCGATCCGCGCCACGACCTCGCCGATCGGGATGTGCAGCGCACCGTCCACGTGCCCGGCGTCCCACTCGTCCTGCTCACGGACATCCAGCAGGGCGGCGTCGGCGGGGACGCCGGCGGCGTCGATGGTGGGGATCTGCGCGAACATCGTCTGGTTCTCCTGGGCGTCGGGATCGGCTCCGCCATTGTCCCCCACCGTCGCCGGGGCGCCGAGCAGCCGCTCCAGCTCGGCCTGCTGGGCGGCGGCCTTGGCCAGCAGCTGCTCGGCCAGCTCCTCCAGCAGCCGGTCCGGATCCTGCGGGGCGAGCGCCAGCAGCTCTCCCATCGCGGTCCGCTCCAGCCGCACCTGCTCGGCGGCGAGCCCGCCGATCCGGCCGGTGAGCCACTCCAGGCGGAGGCGCAGCCAGCCGAGCCGGTCGGGGGAGTCGACGGCCGGAGCCGCCTCGGGGGCGGTGGACCACTCGGCGGCCAGCGTCTCCAGCGCACCGGTGTCACCGAACGCGTACGCCTCGTTGACCCGGATCAGGAAGGCGGCCCGGAGCTCCTGCTCGGCCGGGTCGGTGGTGAGGTCCGGGTGGGCCCGGCGGACCAGCTCCCGGTAGACCCGCTGGGCGTCCCGACCGGGCCGGACCCGGGCCGGTGCGGCCGGCGGCGGCGGGGCGTCCTCCTGTTCCCGCACGGTGTCGAACAGCGCGTCCAGGTCGGGGAGTTCGTCCACCCTCCGGCGTGCCTCGGCGGCCTGCCTGAGGTCCTCCGGAAGACCGGTGCGGGCGGCCAGGGCCTCGGCGACCAGCGCGTCCAGCTCGTCCAGCCGGGCGTACAGCGGGCCGAGCAGCTGGTGGTGGATCAGCGCGAAGTTGTCGATCTCGACCCGCAGGGTCTGCACGTCGACGTCCATGGTCAGCCAGGCGAGTTCGGCGGCGGCGACCCGCTCCTCCAGCTCCTGCTGCTCCGGATCCGTCCAGCGGACGGGGCTCTGCGCGGTCACTTCTCGCCTCTGTCTCGTCCTGGGTGGTTCCGTCCCGTCCTGCGACCCTACCCCCCGCGTGCGGTGCACCGGCGGGGTGGACGGGGAGTGCGGACCGGCGCACGCCACGTGACACGCAACTGATACCGAGGAATCTCCCCGTTTCGCTATCGAGTCCCGGCCCGTCCGTGCTTCGCTGGTATCCGCACAGCATGCCTTCCTCCGGAGAATCGGCCGTCTCCAGGCGTGGCGGCCAGGCGGGAGCAGACCCAATCCATGGTGGACGAGCCCAACTCCACATCGCGTCCGGCGGGTACCGAAACGGGGCCCGGAACCGCACCGGGTGACCAGCCGTCAGGGGTGGTCGCCCTGGTGCGGCTCGCCCTCGTGCTGGTCGACCGGAGCGGCCGGATCACCCAGTGGAGCCGGGCGGCCGAGGAACTGTTCGGACACCGCGCGGAGGTCGTCCACGACCGCCCCGCCACCGGCCTGCTGCCCGCCGCCGAACCGCGCAGCGTCCCCGCTCCGGCCGGGGCCGGGATCCCGCCGGCCCGCCGCCGGGACGCCTTCGACACCCTCGCCGAGCTGACCGCCACCGGGACCGCCTGGGCCGGGCAGCTGCCCGTGGTCGACCGCGAGGGGCGGCTGCGCGACGTGCTCTGGTGGGCCTATCCCGTGGACGGACCCGTCGGCGGACTGCTGGCGCTGGCCGCCGACGCCCGCCCGCTGCGCTCGGCCGGCCCCCGGCTGGCGCTCGGCGAGCGGCTGCTGCCGTTCGCCGCCGCCCCCGCCGCCCGCGGCGGCTTCCACCGGATCTCCGCCGCGCTGACCGCCCCCGGCCGGCCCGTCCCCGCACCCTTCGCCGCGCTGCTGCCCGGTTCGGCCGAGCGCCGCGGGCCGCTGCTGGTCGCGCTGTCCCGGGGCGGCCTGCCGGCCCTGCGGCCCGACCCGACCAGCGTGCTGCCGGTCCGGCCCGCCGACCCGGCGGCCGGCACCGCCCACGCCGCCGCCGGGATCGGTCGGCGCTATCCGACCGCGCAACAGCGGGCCACCCGGCTCGGCCCGCCGCCGCAGCCCGAGCAGCCCGCACCCGGCCGCCGCCCGGCCGGCCCGCTGCCCGGCCAGCGCGAGGCCGCCCCGACCACCGCCGCCCCGACCACCGCCGGCGCCACCGCCGCCTCCCAGACCGGAGCGCCCCAGGCCGGCACCGCCGCGCCCGCCGCACCGGCCACCGTCCCGGCCCCGCCGAGAGGAACCACCGCCATCGAGCAGACCGCTGTCGGGTCGTCCGCCGTCGAGTCGTCCGCCCCCGGGCGCCGGCTCCACCCGGGCGAGCCCACCGCACCACCCACCGCACCCGTCCCGGTCCCCGGAGCCGTACCCGTGACCACCCCCGTGGCACCGACCGGCCGGTTCGGCGCGTTCCTCACCAACGGCCAGGCGGGCGAGCAGCTGGCCCTGCTCAACGAGGTCGGCGGCAAGGTCGGTACCACCCTCGACCTCGGCTTCACCGCCCACGAGCTCTGCCAGGTCCTCGTCCCCCGGGTCGCCGACTTCGCCTGCGTCGACCTGGTCGACGGCCTGATCTCCGACTCCGAGCTGCCGGCCGCCCGCCCCGACGACGACACGATGCTCCGCCGGGTCGCCCTGGCCTGCAACGAGTCCGTCGGCGAGTGGGACCACGTGCTCGCCGAGGGCGCGCTGGTGGCCATGCCCCGCCGCACGCCGCCCGGCATGGCCCTCCAGCTCAACCAGCCGGTCCTGGTCCCGGTGGTCACCCGGGACGTCGCGGTCGACTACGCCGCCGCGCTCGGCGGCCCCAGGCTCGCCTCCGTGGTCTCCGGCCGCTCCATGCTGGTGGTGCCGCTCTCCGCCCGGGGCACCGTGCTCGGCATCCTCAAGCTGCTCCGGCTGCCCGACCGCGACCCCTTCGACGAGGGCGACGCCGCCACCCTCAAGGAGCTGGCCGCCCGGGCCGCGCTCTCGCTGGACAACGCCCGGCTGCACCGGGCCGAGTCGCGGGTCGCCACCACCCTGCAGCGGTCGATGATCCCGACCCGCCCGCCGCAGATCCCCGGCGTCCAGATCGCCCACCGCTACCTGCCCGGCGACTCCCGCGCCGAGGTCGGCGGCGACTGGTTCGACGCGATCCAGCTGCCCGGCAGCCGGGTCGCCCTGGTGGTCGGCGACGTGATGGGCCACGGCCTGCACTCGGCCGCCGCGATGGGCCGCTTCCGCACCGCGATGCAGACCCTGGCCGCCCTCGACCTGCCGCCCGGGCAGCTCCTGCGCCACCTGGACAACCTGGCCCACAAGCTCGGCGACGACCATCTCGCCACCTGCCTGTACGCGGTCTACGACCCCATCAACCGGACCTGCGAGCTGGCCAGCGCCGGCCACGTCCCGCCGGTCCTGGTCCACCCGGACGGCACCGGCGAGCTGCTGGAGATCCCGGCCGGCGCCCCGATCGGCGTCGGCGGCGTGCCGTTCGTCGCCAAGACCATCGACGTCTCGGACGGGTCGATGCTGGTGCTGTGCACCGACGGCCTGGTCGAGGTCCGGGGCGGCGACATAGGGGCCGGGCTGGCCGCGCTCTGCGGCAACCTGATCGACCCCCGGCAGAGCCCCGAGCAGGCGTGCGACGTGGTGCTGGACCGGCTCCACTCGGACGACCGGAAGGACGACGTCGCCCTGTTGGTCGCCCGGTTCGACGGGGTGGCCCCGAGCGAGGTCGCCACCTGGGACCTCACCGTCGACCAGCGCGAGGTCCGCCGGGCCCGCGCCCTGGTCCGCGAGCAGCTGGCCGGCTGGCACCTGGGGGCGCTCAGCGACACCACCGAACTCCTGGTCAGCGAGCTGGTGACCAACGCCGTCCGGGTGGCCCGGGACCGCGTCCAGCTCCAGCTGATCCGGGTGGACAAGCTGCTGGTCGAGGTCAGCGACGACAACCACAACCTGCCCTCGCTGGAGCCCGCCGAACAGCTCGGCGAGACCGGCCGCGGACTGACCCTGGTCACCAAGCTCGCCGAACGCTGGGGCACCGCCCGCAAGGCGGTCGGCAAGGTCGTCTGGTTCGAGCTGCCCCTGCCCCCGCCGCCGCACTAGCGTCGCCCGGACCGCTCGGCGCAGTGCCCCCCGGGTCGCGGGCACCGTGCCCGTCCGTCCGCCGGCTCGTGCCCGTCCGGACCCGGTGCCCGGGTCCGGGCTACGGCACGGCCCGGACCGGCGCCCGGCGCCTGGCCTCGTTGGCGACCTCGATCGAGGCCGCCGCGGCCACCACGGCCGCCGCCCCGACCCCGGCCAGCACCCGCGGCCAGAAGTCCCCGAACACCTCCACCGAGACGGCGATCAGCAGCGCCGCTATCACCGCGACCACGTGCTCCAGACCGGCCAGGTTCGGCAGCACGACCGCCTCCCCGACCATCAGCGCCACCACCAGACCGGCGGTGAACCAGGCCCGGCTGCGGAAGGCGATGCAGATCGCCAGCGCCACCACGGCCGCCGACGGACCGGTGTCCCGCACGTGCGCGACCCACTTCGGGAAGCCGAAGACGTGCTCCGGTCCGATCGCCACCCCGACCCGGGCGAACAGCGTCCCGGCCAGGGTGCAGGTGTAGGCCACCACCAGGGTCAGCCGCCGGCCGAGCACGATCTCGGCGATGCCGAAGACGAGGAAGACCTGGGCCAGCGCCCCCCAGACCGGCAGGTCCAGGGCCGGCACGTACAGCGACAGCGGAGTGCGCAGCAGCGAGACCTCCAGCGGCAGCGCGGCCTTCACCACCCCGATCTGGGTGACGAACCGCTCCCCGCCCGGCAGGTGCTGGACGATGCTGAACAGCAGGATCAGGCAGGTCGCCGCGGTGGCCAGCGGGACGGCTGCGAACTTCTTCCGCACCACCCCTTCCCGGACGATCCCGAACAGCGTTCCCCACTCGGCGACAGCGGCCTCTCTGGCAATTGCCACCGGCCCCTTTCGCACGCCCCCCGCGTGGGCCCTCTGATTCACTACCGTCTCCATATCCCCGAAGCCGGGAACGTTTCCCCGGCTACCCCCACATTAGAAGCCGGTTAAGGAATCCACATCGGCATCAATGTGGACCGAGGTCATCCTCAGGGGGGAGGGCTCACCCCGAAATCCCCCCATCCGGACGTCCGGCTCCCTCCGCCCCCCGGCGGAGGGACTACCCCTTCCCGTCCTTCGCCGCCACCGGCACCCGGGGCTCCGCGACGGCGGTTCCCGTGTGTCGACGACGGAACAGGGCGGGCAGACTCGGCGCGGTGATGAAGCCCTCGGCCCGGGCACTGGCGATGCCGATCCGCGGAATCTCGCTGCTCTTCTCGAACAGCAGATAACGCGGCTCCCAGATCGGCCGGTACTTGGCGTTCGCGCGGTACAGGGATTCGATCTGCCACCAGCGCGAGAAGAAGCCCAGAACGGAGCGCCAGAGCCGCAGCACCGGACCGGCGCCGAGCTTCGAACCGCGCTCGAAAACGGAACGGAACATCGCGAAGTTCAGCGAGACCCGGGCCAGATTCACCTCGCCCGCGCGCTGCAGGAGTTCGATCACCATGAACTCCATCAGGCCGTTCTCGGTGTCCCGGGCCCGCCGCATCAGGTCCAGCGAGAGCCCGTCCGCACCCCACGGCACGAAGCTCAGCAGCGCCTTCAGCTCACCGTCGCCGTCGTGGCACTCCAGCATCACGCAGCGGCCGTCGCCCGGGTCGCCCAGCCGGCCCAGCGCCATCGAGAAACCGCGCTCGGTCGCGCCGTCCCGCCACTGGTCGGCCTTGGCGACCAGCTCGGCCATCTCCGACTCGGGGATCTCCTCGTGCCGGCGGATCCGCACCGTGTACCCGGCCCGCTTGACCCGGTTGTAGGCCTGCCGCACCACCCGCATCGCCCGGCCGTCGAGCGAGAACTCGTCCAGCTCGACGATCGCCTCGTCGCCCAGCTCCAGCGCGTCGAGGCCGTGCCGGGCGTAGATCACGCCGGCCTCCTCGGAGGCGCCCATCACGGCGGGCGCCCAGGCGTGCTCACGGGCCTCGGACAGCCAGGCGTCGATCGCCCCCGGCCAGGCCTCGGGGTCGCCGATCGGGTCGCCGGAGGCCAGCGAGACACCACCGATCACCCGGTAGGTGACCGCCGCCTTGCCGCTCGGCGAGAACACCACGGCCTTGTCCCGGCGGAGTGCGAAGTAGCCCAGCGAGTCCCGGTCGCCCTGCCGGTCCAGCAGCCCGCGCAGGCGCTCCTCGTCCTCGGCGGTCAGCAGCTCCTTGTTGCGGGGGCTGCGGAAGGCGACGTAGAGCACCAGCAGGAAGAGCAGCGCGCCCATCGCGTTGATGACCGCGTTCACCCAGGTCGGGGCGTCGATCACGGAACGCAGGTGCTCGGACGGCGTGACGGTGACCATCCGGCCGACCGAGTAGCGGAACGTGTCCCAGAAGCCGGCGCCGTCGAGGTCGTTGGTCAGGGCGACCAGCGCGGCCCCGACCACCCCGCCGAAGCCCAGGCCGGCCACGAAGGTGGCCGCCGCCGTCTTCGGGTTGGAGCGGTCCCCCTTGGAGGTGAACTCCTTCCAGCCGATCACCAGGGCCAGCACGAACAGGCAGGTCAGCACGGTGGAGACGTAGTTCAGCGGGTGCTCGTTGAAGCCCTCGCCGGGCAGCGACATGGCAGCCAGGTAGAGCAGGGCGAACACGCCGGCGAGCGCGATGTTGAAGATCCACGCGGCCCGCTTGCGCCGCCGCATCGCGATCGCGAGGAAGGCCGACAGCACCGCACTGCTCAGGCCCGCCGTCATCAGGTACGGGGTGAAGTACTCGCCCTCGTTGTGCGTCTCGACCTGGTCCCGGAACGGCACCAGCAGCACGGTGACCAGGTTCAGCAGGGCGAGCAGCCGCAGGTACCAGACGGTCGCCGCGGCGGCCCGAGGGCGCCAGCGCTCCAGGAGGCCGGGCGGGGACCCGGCGGAGGACGTGGACGGCTCCGGCTTCAGAGTGGACGACACAGCTCAATTCCAAACGATCAGATGGTGGGGCGCATCCGCACACGGCCCGAGGTCGGGCACTCCGTACAGGCCCGACGACCCGACCGACCGCTCGCCTCGGCCGGCAGACCGATGGAGCGGCAGCCAACTCCATGGTTCCCCACCCCGGGAGAGAATCGCGTGAACCAGGTAGGCGATTCACACCCCCGCCGAACGGCGGGGGTTCACGACCGGCCGAACCGCGGTCCCGGCCGCTCAGGCCCTACCCTCGAATCCAGTCATGCGGACCGGCCCGGCCCCGTCCGCCGAACCGAGGAGGGACCCATCACCACCACCCGCGTGCTGATCGTGGACGACGAGATCCTGGTGAGGTCCGGACTCGGGCTGATCGTCGGGTCCGCCGCCGACCTGGAGGTGGTCGGCGACTGCTCCGGCGGACAGGCCGAGGAGTACGTCCGCCGGCTGCGCCCGCACGTGGTGCTGCTCGACATCCGGATGCCCGACATGGACGGCATCTCGGTGCTCCGCCGGGTGCGCGCGCTGCCCGACCCGCCGGCCGTGGCGATGCTCACCACCTTCGACACCGACGAGTACATCGGCACCGCGCTGCGGGCCGGCGCGTCCGGCTTCCTGCTCAAGGACACCGCCCCGGAGCAGCTGGTGCACGCCGTCCGGGTGCTCGCGGCCGGTGGCAACATCCTCTCCCCGACCGTGACCCGGACGGTGATCGGCGGCTACGTCGACGGCGGCGGCCCGGACGCCGAGGCGGCGACCCTGGCCCGCACCCTGACCGGCCGCGAGCTGGACGTGCTGGCGCTCCTCGGCGAGGGCCTGTCCAACGCCGAGATCGCCGACCGGCTCTTCCTCGGTACCGGCACCGTGAAGGACCACATCAGCGCGATCCTCGGCAAGCTCAGCGCCGCCAACCGGGTCCAGGCCGCCGTCATCGCCCACCGGGCCGGGCTGGTGCGGCCCAGGCCGAGCGACGGGGCATGAGCGACCTCTCCCCCGGCAGACGGCTCCCGGCGGGGTTCACCGCCCCCTGGCTGATGCTCCTGCTGCCGGCGCTCTACTCCCTGGTCGACGCCGCCCTGGTGGCCCGGGGCGCCCCGCTCTGGCAGACCCTGCTCTCCGTGCTGGCCGCCGTCGCGCTGCTCTGGCGGCGGCGCTTCCCGGTCACCGTCCTGCTGCTGGTCATGCCCGGCAGCTACCTCGACGACATCTGGCTCGCCCCGATCACGGCCGTCTACACGGTGGCGGCCGAGCGCCCCAGCCCCCGGGTGGTGGTGCCCTGCGCCACCCTGTTCGCCCTGGTCGAGTTCTTCCACTGGCCGGTCTACGAGCAGACCTTCGCCCTCAGCCGGGACACCGCGCTGTACGCGATCCAGTCCGTGATGCTGGCGGCCGGTCCGGCCGCCACCGGCCTGCTCTCGCGGACCAGGCGCGAGCTCGCGGCCCGGCTGGACGAGCTGACCCGGGGCCAGGCGCGGGAGAGCCGGCTGCTCGCCGAGCGGGTGCTGAGCGACGAGCGCGGCCGGCTGGCCCGGGAGATGCACGACGTCGTCTCGCACCAGGTCAGCCTGATCAGCATCCAGGCCGGCGCGCTCCAGGTCTCGACCCCCGACCCGGCCGCGGTGACCACGGCCCGCACCATCCGGGAGCTCTCCGTCCGGACCCTGGAGGAACTGCGCCAGATGGTCGGGGTGCTGCGGGCCGGCGGCCCGCGGATGGACACCCCGCTGGCTCCGCAGCCCCGCCTGGCCGACCTCCCCCGGCTGATCGAGGAGAGCGGGCTCGCCGCCGACGCCGAGCTGACCCCCGGCGACCGCCCCTGGCCCGAGGCGGTCGAGCGGGCCGCCTACCGCACCGTCCAGGAGGCGCTCACCAACATCACCAAGTACGCCCCGGAGGCCGCGGTGCACGTACGGGTCAAGGCCCGGGGCCGCAGGCTGCGGGTGGAGGTCCGCAACGAGGCCCCGCCGGTCCCGCCCGTCCAGACGCTGCCGGGCGGCGGCCACGGCCTGGTCGGCCTGCGCGAGCGCGCCCAGCTGCTCGGCGGATCGCTCGCCGCCGGACCCACCACGGACGGCGGTTTCGAGGTCCGGGCCGAGCTCCCGGCCAGCCGGAACTGACCCCCGGAACTGGCCCCGGGACGCCCCTCGGGACGCGCCTCGGAACGCCCCGCCTCCGGCTCCCTCCGGAGGCGGGGGCGCCCCGGAGAACGAGAAAACCCCGCAGGTCCGAAGACCTGCGGGGTTTCACTGTGCGCGAGGGGGGAGTTGAACCCCCACGCCCTTTCGGGCACTGGAACCTGAATCCAGCGCGTCTGCCTATTCCGCCACCCGCGCATGGGTGTCTGTCGTGGTTGCCGGCCGATCAGCCGAGCTGCTCGGTACCATGTGGCCCTTGCGTCTCTTCGATCCGGCCCCCTTGCGGGTGCCCCTTCCGACGTGGAAAACAGTAGCACGACCAGCGGGTCACCTCCGAATCCGTTCCCCACAGAGGCCGGGCGCATCCGAACGGATGCCCGGCGAACAGGCGGACGAGGGATGGCGGGCCCGTCGAACGGGTAGCCCTGGCATGCTGCCGCCCGAATGCGTCACCCTGTGTGTCCGAGCCCACCCCCGGGCACCACGTGGTCCGGGAACCGTACGGATGGCCCCGGCGTGGATACGATCAGTACGGAAGTACCGCAAGTAGGCGCGACCGGCTCCCCGGAATCCGGTCGGCAGGCAGGCGAACGAACCCTGGAAGGGGGTGCCCCATGGGAGTGCTGAAGAAGTTCGAGCAGCGACTCGAGGGTCTCGTCAACGGCACCTTCGCCAAGGTGTTCAAGTCCGAGGTCCAGCCCGTGGAGATCGCCGGAGCGCTGCAGCGCGAGTGCGACAACAACGCGAGCATCTGGAACCGCGAGCGCACCGTCGTGCCCAACGACTTCATCGTCGAGCTGAGCCCGCACGACTTCGAGCGGCTGAGCCCCTACTCCGGGCAGCTGGGCACCGAGCTGTCCGGCATGGTCCGCGAGTACGCCGAGGCCCAGCGGTACAGCTTCATGGGCCCGCTCCAGGTGAACCTGGAGAAGGCCGACGACCTCGACACCGGCCTGTACCGGGTGCGCAGCCGCACCCTGGCGGCCGAGGAGTCCCCGCCCCCGCCGCAACAGCAGCAGCAGGCGCCCGCGCAGCCCACCCAGCCCGGCTACGGGCGGCCGCCGGCCGCCCCGGCTCCCGGCGCACCGTGGCAGCAGCAGCAGGGCACCGCCCCGTACAGCCCGCCCCCGCCGCCCGCCGCTCCCCCCGCCGCGCCCCCCGGTGCCCCCGGCGGCGGCAACGTCCGCCCGTTCCCGGGCGCCGGCCACGGCACGTCGGTGCGCCGCTGGATCGAGGTGAACGGCGCCCGGCACCAGATCACCGGGAACGCGTGCGTGCTCGGCCGCTCGACCGAGGCCGACGTGCGCATCGACGACCCCGGAGTCTCCCGCAAGCACGCCGAGATCCGGCCCGGTACCCCCTCGATGGTGCTCGACCTGGGTTCCACCAACGGCATCGTGGTGGACGGACAGCACACCCAGCGCGCTACGCTCCGCGACGGCTCTCGAATCGTCGTGGGCTCCACCACCATCGTCTACCGACAGGTCGAAGGGTAGTGTCCGATTTGTTCGCGCGCTTCGCTCACTCACGGGCGGGCCGGCCATGTCAGAACTGACCCTCACGGTCATGCGGCTCGGCTTCCTCGCCGTCCTGTGGCTGTTCGTCATCGTGGCGGTCCAGGTGATCCGCAGCGACCTGTTCGGGACGAGGGTGAACCCCCGTGCGTCCCGCCGGGGCGCCGCCGCGGCCGCGGCCGGCACCGCGACCCCGGCGCCGGGACGCGGGGCGCAGGCCCAGCCCTCCGGCGGTCCGCAGACCCAGGGCGGCGGGCGCCGACGCGGCGCACCCACCCAGCTCGTCGTGGTCCAGGGCTCGCTGGCCGGGACCACCGTCGCGCTCCAGGGCCAGACCATCACCCTGGGCCGGGCCCATGACTCCACCATCGTGCTGGACGACGACTACGCGTCCTCCCGGCATGCCAGGATCTATCCCGACCAGACTGGGCAGTGGACGGTCGAGGATCTAGGCTCCACCAACGGCACCTATCTGGACCGTCAGCGCCTGACCGCGCCGACCCCGCTCCAGCCGGGCATGCCGATCCGTATCGGCAGGACCGTCATCGAACTGCGGAAGTAGTAGCGCATGAGGGACAGCATCCCGTCCATGACCCAGAGGGGGGCACAGGTCGCATGACCCTGGTGCTGCGCTTCGCCGCCGGCTCCCACAAGGGACTGATCCGGGAGGGGAACGAGGACTCCGGCTATGCCGGCCCGCGGCTGCTGGCCGTGGCCGACGGCATGGGCGGTGCGGCGGCCGGTGAGGTCGCGTCCTCCGAAGTGCTCGGCTCGATCGTCCGGCTGGACGAGGACGTGCCGGGCGCCGATCTGCTGACCCTCCTCGGCGATGCGGTCCAGGGCGCCAACGACCGGCTTCGCCAGATGGTCGAGGAGGACCCGCAGCTCGAAGGCATGGGCTGCACCCTCACCGCGATGCTCTGGACCGGCCAGCGGATGGGCCTCGTCCACGTCGGCGACTCCCGCGCCTACCTGCTGCGCGACGGCGCACTGGTGCAGATCACCCAGGACCACACCTGGGTGCAGCGGCTGGTCGACGAGGGCCGGATCACCCCGGAGGAGGCCGAGACCCACCCGCAGCGCTCACTGCTGATGCGGGCGCTGGACGGCCGCGGCCAGGTCGAGCCGGACCTCTCGATCCGCGAGGTCCGGGCCGGCGACCGCTACCTGATCTGCTCCGACGGCCTCTCCGGCCCGGTCAGCCACCAGACCCTCCAGGACACCCTCGGCAGCTACTACTCGCCCGAGCAGACCGTGCAGGAGCTGATCCAGCTCGCCCTGCGCGGCGGCGGTCCGGACAACATCACCTGCATCGTCGCGGACGTCCTCGACGTCGGCGCCACGGACACCCTGAGCGGCCAGTTCAGCGACGTCCCCGTGGTGGTCGGCGCGGTCGCCGAGACCCCGCCGTCCTCGGCCGCCGCCGACCGGTCGATCCGCGACACCCCGGCCGGCCGTGCCGCCGGGCTCGGCCGCGGCCCGCAGGGCGCGTTCGGCCCGGCCGCGGGCTACGACCCCGGCCACCCGGGCGACGGCCAGGGCGGCTTCGGCCCGGCCGAGGGCTACCCCGAGGGGTACCCGGAGGGCTACGCCGGCGAACCCGCGGCGTACGGCGCCGAGGACTTCGACGAGGAGCCCCGCCCGAAGCGGAAGAACCGGGCGCTGGCGTTCTCGCTGGTCGGCCTGGTCACGCTGGGCCTGCTCGGCGCGGGCGGCTTCTTCGGCTACCAGTGGACCCAGAGCCAGTACTACGTCGGCGCCGACGGCGACCACGTCGCGGTCTACCAGGGCGTCCACCAGAGCCTGGCCGGACTGAACCTCTCCTCGGTGCACACCCCGTACAAGGACATCGAGCTCAAGTTCCTGCCGCAGGACCAGCGCACCCACGTCGCCAACACCATCTCGGCGAGCAGCCTCGGCGACGCCGGCGACAAGGTGAAGAAGCTGGGCGAGCAGGCCGCGCTCTGCCGCAAGGTCGCCGACGCCCGGACCGCCGCGGCCAACACCGTCCCCGGGACGGTACCCGCGCTCCCCGGGACCGCCCCGACCGTCCCCGCCTCGGCGGCCGGCGGACTCGCCGGGACGACGCTGCAGGCCGGGTTCGTGACCGCCACCGCGCCGCCCAGCCCGTCCACCACCCGGGCCCCGGCGGCGGGCGTGCCCTCGCCCACCCCGACCCAGAGCTCTCCGGCCCCCGCCACGCCGTCCGCGGCCGCGCCCAGCCAGAGCGCCGCCGCACCGGCCGCACCGCAGAACGACCTGCCCGGCCTGAGCGACGAGGAGCGGCAGCGGGCCGACTCCTGCCCGAAGCCGTGACGGCCGCGACCCGACATAGGCCCGCCCCGCGCGGGCCCGCCGGCCGGCAGGGAGCGGCCACCACGTGAGCGAGCAGACCACCGAGAGGCGTTCCCGGGCGAACGCCCCCGCCGGTCCCCGGGTGTCCCCCGGGCCCGGGGCCGGGGGAGAGGCGGGAGCATGAGCACCTTCGACCTGAGCAACGACGCGAACAACCGGTCCGACGGACGCCGGGCCGGCGGTGTCCCCGCCGACCGCGCGTCCTCGCGGCGCCGCGGCAACACCACCATCTCGCCGCAGGGCACGCCGAACCGCCGCAACACCGAGCTGGCCCTGCTGGCCTTCGCGGTGCTGCTGCCGGTCCTGGCCTACGCCAACGTGGGCCTGGCGATGGACGACGCGCTGCCCACCGGCATGCTCGGCTACGGCCTCGGCATGGGGGCCCTCGCGCTGATCGCGCACCTGCTGATGCGGAAGTTCGCCCCCTACGCGGACCCGCTGATGCTGCCCATCGCCACCCTGCTCAACGGGCTCGGCGTGGTGATGATCTGGCGGCTCGACAAGGCCGGACCGCTGCTGCACAAGAACTTCGCGGCGGCCCCCAACCAGCTGATGTGGTCGGGGCTCGGGGTCGCGTTCTTCATCGTGGTGATGGTCTTCCTGAAGGACCACCGGGTCCTCCAGCGCTACACCTACATCTCGATGGTGGTGGCCCTGGTGCTGCTCGCCGCGCCGGCCTTCTTCCCGGCGCGCCAGGAGGACTTCGGGGCCAAGATCTGGATCCGGATGGGCGCCTTCTCGATCCAGCCCGGCGAGTTCGCCAAGATCATCCTGACCGTCTTCTTCGCCGGCTACCTGATGGTCAAGCGGGACGCCCTGGCCCTGGCCAGCCGCCGCTTCATGGGCCTCTACCTGCCGCGCGGCCGCGACCTCGGTCCGATCATCGTGATCTGGCTCCTCAGCCTGCTGATCCTGATCTTCGAGAACGACCTCGGCTCGTCCTTCCTGTACTTCGGCCTCTTCGTGGTGATGCTCTACGTCGCCACCGAGCGGACCAGCTGGATCATCTTCGGCCTCCTGATGTCGGTCAGCGGCGCGGTCCTGGTGGCCTCCACCACCAGCCACGTGAAGACCCGCATCGACGCCTGGCTCGACCCGATGGCCGCCTTCTCGCCGAACCACCCGCCCGGCGCCACCGAGCAGATCGGCCAGTCGCTGATGGCGCTCGGCTCCGGCGGGGTGACCGGCTCCGGCCTCGGGCAGGGGCGGTCCTGGCTGATCGACTTCGCCGCCAAGAGCGACTTCATCCTCGGCTCCTTCGGCGAGGAGCTGGGCCTCACCGGCATGATGGCGATCTTCATGCTCTACGCCCTGCTGATCCAGCGCGGCCTGCGCACCGCCGTCGCCACCCGCGACCCGTTCGGCAAGCTCTTCGCCGTCGGCCTCTCCTCGGCCATGGCGCTCCAGGTCTTCGTGGTGGCCGGCGGCGTCACCGGGCTGATCCCGCTGACCGGTATGACCATGCCGTTCCTCGCCCAGGGCGGGTCCTCGGTGGTCGCCAACTGGGCCC
>NZ_JBHXKE010000117.1:16978-28593 GCF_042722765.1 Kitasatospora sp. NPDC058406 | reverse complement strand
TTCTCAAGGAACGGACACTTCCTTCAGGCGGCTTTCACACCGACCCTCCGGGCGCTTCGTTCTTTCGTGTTTCCAGCTTACCAGACGTTTTCCGCTCCGTTTTCCGGAGTTTCATTCATCCGATTTGCTTCGGCCTTTCGGCGCTCCCGAACTCTAGCAGAGTTTTTCGGGCCGTTTTCCGCGCTCCGTTCTCGAATTTCGTTCGAGAACTTCTGCCGGGGCCGTCCCGTGGGGCAACCCGGAGAACATTACGCACCGGGCTGCCCCACGTCAAACCGAGGTCAAGGGGTCGCGAGCCGAAGGCTCAGACCTCGACGACGACCGGCAGGATCATCGGTCGGCGGCGGTAGTTGTCCGCCACCCACTTGCCGAGAATCCGGCGGACGAGCTGCTGGACCTGGCGGACCTCCAGGACACCGTCGCCGGCCGAACGGTCGAGCGCCTCCTGCAGCTTGGCCGTCACGGGGGCGAACGCGGCGTCGTCGATACCCGAGCCACGGGCCTGGATGCTCGGGCCGCCCACGATCTTCCCGTTGGTGGAGTCGACCACCACGAAGCAGGAGATGAAGCCCTCCTCGCCGAGAATCCTGCGGTCCTTGAGCGAGGCCTCGGTGATGTCACCGACCGAGGAGCCGTCCACGTACACGTAGCCGGCCTGGACCTTGCCGACGATCCGGGCGACGCCGCCTTCCAGGTCGACGCAGACGCCGTCCTCGGCGATGACCGTCCGGTTGCGCGGCACGCCGGTGGCGATACCGAGATCGGCGGCGGCACGCAGGTGACGCCATTCACCGTGGACCGGCATCAGGTTGCGCGGCTTGCAGATGTTGAAGAAGTACAGCAGCTCGCCGGCCGAGGCGTGGCCGGAGACGTGCACCTTGGCGTTGCCCTTGTGCACGACCTTGGCGCCCCAGCGGGTCAGGCCGTTGATGACCCGGTAGACGGCGTTCTCGTTGCCCGGGATCAGCGACGAGGCCAGGACGACGGTGTCGCCCTCGACGATGCGGATCTGGTGGTCGCGGTTGGCCATCCGGGACAGCGCGGCCATCGGCTCGCCCTGCGAACCGGTACAGATCAGCACGACGTCCTTGTCCGGCAGGTCGTCCAGCTGCTTGACGTCGACGACCATGTTGCCGGGGACCTTCAGGTACCCGAGGTCGCGGGCGATGCCCATGTTGCGGACCATCGAGCGGCCGACGAACGCGACCTTCCGCTTGTACTCGTGCGCGGCGTCCAGCACCTGCTGGATGCGGTGCACGTGGCTCGCGAACGAGGCCACGATGATGCGCTTGTCGGCGTTCGCGAAAACGTTTCGCAGCGCGACCGAGATGTCGCGCTCGCTCGGGATGAAACCGGGGACCTCGGCGTTGGTGGAGTCCACCAGCAGCAGGTCCATGCCCTCCTCCGCCAGCTTGGCGAAGGCCGGCAGGTCGGTGAGGCGGCCGTCGAGCGGCAGCTGGTCCATCTTGAAGTCGCCGGTGGCGACGACCATGCCGGCGGGCGTGCGCACGGCGACGGCCAGCGCGTCCGGGATGGAGTGGTTGACCGCGATGAACTGGCAGTCGAAGGGGCCGATCCGCTCGCGGTCGCCCTCCTTGACCTCCAGGACGTACGGCCGGATGCGGTGCTCGGCGAGCTTCGCCTCGATCAGCGCGAGCGTGAGCTTCGAGCCGATCAGCGGGATGTCCGGGTTCTCCCGGAGCAGGAACGGCACGGCGCCGATGTGGTCCTCGTGGCCGTGAGTGAGGACGATGCCGTCGATCTTGTCGAGGCGGTCCCGGATGTAGGTGAAGTCCGGGAGGATCAGGTCGACGCCGGGCTGCTCGTCCTCCGGGAAGAGGACGCCGCAGTCGACGATGAGAATGCGGTCCCCGTACTCGAAGACCGTCATGTTGCGGCCGATCTCGCCGAGACCGCCGAGCGGAGTGATACGCAGGGCGCCCTGCTTGAGAGCGGGGGGTGCGCCGAGTTCGGGATGCGGGTGGCTCAAAAGACTCTCCTCACGGCGCACGCCATATGCCCGGGGGTCCTCCCCCGCGAGACATATGGCGTGCGTACTCAGTGTCGGTTTTTCCTACTGGGTCTGTGCATTCGCGCCTTCGGTCCGGTCCAGCGGCGAACCCGTGAGGGTCCGGCGAGCCGGGGCGCGCACGTCTGTGTCTGTTACAGGTCTACCCCGCCGGCGGCGAGATCCTTCTTCAGTTGCGCGATCTCCTCGGGAGTCGCGCCGACGAGGGGCAGCCGCAGCGGCCCGGACGGGTGTCCCTGGAGCTCCAGTGCGGCCTTGGTGAGGATGACGCCCTGCGTGCGGAAGATACCGGTGAAGACCGGCAGCAGGCGCTGGTGGACGGCCGTGGCCTTGGCCACATCGCCGGACAGGAAGGCCTCGACCATGGCCCGCAGCTCGGCGGCGACCAGGTGTCCGACGACGCTCACCACACCGACGGCTCCGACCGACAGCAGCGGCAGGTTGAGGATGTCGTCGCCGGAGTACCAGGCCAGGTCCGAGCGGGCGATGGCCCAGGCGGCGGCGCCGAGGTCGCCCTTGGCGTCCTTGTTGGCGACGATCCGCGGGTGCTCGCCGAGCCGGACCAGGGTCTCGTGGCTCAGCGCGACACCGCTGCGGCCGGGGATGTCGTACAGCATGACCGGCAGGCCGGTGGCGTCGGCGATGTGCGTGGTGTGCCGGTACAGGCCCTCCTGCGGGGGCTTGCTGTAGTACGGCGTGACGACCAGCAGGCCGTGCGCCCCGGCGGCCTCGGCCTGGCGGGCCAGGTCGGCGCTGTGGTGCGTGTCGTTGGTGCCGACGCCGGCCACCACGTGTGCCCGGTCCCCCACCGCCTCCACCACCGCGCGGACGAGCCGGGCCTTCTCGGCGTCGCTGGTGGTCGGGGACTCGCCGGTGGTGCCGTTGACGACGAGGCCGTCGTTGCCCGAGTCGACGAGGTGCGCGGCGAGGCGCTGGGCGCCGTCGAGGTCGAGGCCGCCGTCGGCGGTGAACGGGGTCACCATCGCGGTCAGGACCCGGCCGAAGGGCGTCTGGGAGGTGGAGGTCGGAGCCATGCGTCCAAAGCTACTCGTAGGCGGTGGGGCGGTACCCAGGCCGGTCCAGGGTTCGGACAGGTGCGCCGCTCGGGCGGCCGCACCGGAGGCCGCGCCAACAGCGCGGACATGGGATTCCGGTGCTGCGTGCTCGGGGGTTCAAGCAGCACCGGAATCCGTGTTCACGAGCGTAGGGAGAGGTCAGAAATGCCGCAATCCAGACATGCTCGATACTCCGCCCATCTGCTCGTCTTCGCAGGTCAGGGGGCGACCCGGCCGTGCTTCTCGAAGGCCGCACGGGTGAGCGGCATGAGCTCGGCCCACCGCTCCTCCATCTGCTCGGCCACCATCTCGATCTCGCGCTGGGGGAACGACGGGACCGCCGAGTTCTCCCGCTTGGTGCGCAGCGACAGGAAGTGCATCAGCGAGCGCGCGTTGCAGGTCGCGTACATCGAGGAGAAGAGACCGACCGGCAGCACCGCACGGGCCACCTCGCGGGCCACGCCCGCGTCCAGCATCTCCTGGTACCGCTCGTACGCCTCGCGGTAGGCGGCCTCCATCGAGGCGGTGACGGTCCTGTGCTGCTCCGCCGTGCCCTCGACGAACTCGTACCGGCCCGGGCGGCCCTGCTGGACCAGCTTGCGCTCCTCGGCGGGCACGTAGAAGACCGGCTCCAGCTCGCGGTAGCGCCCGGACTCCTCGTTGTAGGACCAGCCGCTGCGGTGGCGGTGGAACTCGCGGAAGACGAAGATCGGCGCGCTGATGAAGAAGGTCATCGAGTTGTGCTCGAACGGCGTGCCGTGCCGGTCCCGCATCAGGTAGTTGATCAGGCCCTTGGACTTCTCCGGGTCCTCCTGGAGCGCCTCCAGGGACTGCTCCCCCGCCGTCGAGACCCGGGCCGCCCAGATGACGTCCGAGTCGGCGGCGGCGCTGCGGACCAGGTCCACGGTCACGTCGCTGCGGAACTGGGGGGCCGTCGTGCGGTCGCTCACGCGTTACTCCTCGCGGATTCGGTGGTGCCGGTGGTGCCGGTGGTGCCGGTGGTACTGGTCGCGCCCGCGGTGCGGTGCAGCCGGATCGCGTGCTGCATGGTCTTGCGGGCGCGCGGCACGTCGCCCGCGTCGGCGTACGCGACCGCCAGGCGGAAGAAGACCCGCCAGTCCCCCGGGGCCGCCTCGGCCTCGGCCCGGCGACGGGCGAACACCGCATCGGCCGAGGCGCGGTCGATCCGCCCGCCGGTGGTGCGCTTCAGCTCGTCGACCGGCAGGCCGCCCTCGGCCTCCAGCTCCTTGGCGAGCCGCTCGCTGTACCGGCCGAAGCGGACCGTCTGGCGCAGGAACCAGACGCCGATCACCGGGACGACGAAGGCGCAGAGGCCCAGGCCGATGCCCAGCGGCTTGCCGGTGGCGAGCAGCTGGACACCCTCGCCCACGCAGACCAGGGCGACCAGCAGCAGGACGCCGGAGAGGACGAAGAAGCCGGTACGGGAGGTCACGACGCGCTCCGGGGGGCGGACACGGTCACAGGTCCAGGAAGTGTTCGAGGCCGAGGGTCAGCCCGGGCGTCTCCACGACCTTGCGCACGCCGAGCAGGATGCCCGGCATGAAGCTGCTGTGGTGCAGCGAGTCGTGGCGGATGGTGAGGGTCTCACCGGTGTCCCCGAACATCACCTGCTGGTGGGCGAGCAGGCCGCGCAGCCGGACGGCGTGCACGGGCACGCCGTCCACGTCGGCGCCGCGGGCGCCGGGCAGGCCGTGCGTGGTCGGGTCCTGCTGCGGCGGCCGGCCGGCCTCGGCGCGGGCGGCGGCGATCAGCTGGGCGGTGCGGGTGGCGGTGCCACTGGGCGCGTCGGCCTTGTGGTCGTGGTGCAGCTCGACCACCTCGACCGACTCGAAGTACCGGGCCGCGGTCTGGGCGAACTTCATGCCGAGCACGGCGCCGATGGAGAAGTTCGGCGCGATCAGCAGGCCGAGCTCCGGTGCCCCGTCGAGCCGGCCGCGGACGGTGGCCAGCCGCTCGTCGGTCCAGCCGGTGGTGCCGGTGACCACGTGGATGCCGTGCTGCAGGCAGTAGTCGAGGTTGTCCATCACCGAGTCGGGATGGGTCAGCTCGACGGCGACCTGCACGCCGGCGTCGGTGAGCTCGGAGAGCTCCGACCCCCGCCCGAGGGTGGCGACCAGCTCCAGGTCCGGGGCGGCCTCGACGGCCTTGACGGCCTCCGAGCCGATCCGCCCCTTGGCGCCGATCACGGCGACACGCAGCGTCATGGTGAGATGTCCCTTCAGACCAGCAGGTCGGCGAGCCGGGCGGCCCGCTTGTCGTTGATCGGACCGATCAGCGCGAGCGACGGCCGGTGGGCACCCAGCACATCACGGGCCACGGCGTGCACGTCGTCCAGGGTCACGGCCGCAATCTTCGCCAGCATCTCGTCCACCGACAGGTGGTGGCCGTAGCTGAGCTCCGCCTTGCCGATCCGGTTCATCAGCGAGCCGGTGTCCTCCATGCCGAGCACGGTGGAACCGGAGATCTGGCCGACGGCGCGGTGCAGCTCCTCCTCGGTGATGCCCTCGGCGACCACCTTGGCGAGCTCCTCGCGGCAGATCCGCAGCACCTCCTCGACCCGCTTGGGCTGGCAGCCGGCGTAGATGCCGAACAGGCCGCTGTCCGCGTACGAGGAGGAGTAGGAGTAGACCGAGTACGCCAGGCCGCGCTTCTCGCGGACCTCCTGGAAGAGCCGCGAGCTCATGCCGCCGCCGAGGGCCGCGTTGAGCACGCCCATCGCCCAGCGGCGCTCGTCGTGCCGGGGCACACCGGGCACGCCCAGCACCAGGTGGGCCTGCTCGGTGGTGCGCTGGAGCACCTCCACCCGGCCGGCGGTGCGCAGCGCCTTGACGCCGCGCCGGGCCTCGGCGGGGGCGGCCTCGGAGCGGGCCAGCAGCGGGGCGAAGGCCTGCTCGACCTGCTTGACGACCTTGCGGTGGTCGAGGTTGCCGGCCGCGGCGACGACCAGGTGCTCGGGCTTGTAGCGGCGGTGGAAGAAGCCGGCGATCTGGTCGCGGGTGAGCGACCGGACGGTCTCCTGGGTGCCGAGGATCGGGCGGCCGAGCGGGCCGGTGCCGAAGATCACCTTGGCGAAGAGGTCGTGGACGACGTCACCGGGATCGTCCTCGGCCATCGCCATCTCCTCCAGGATGACGCCGCGTTCGGCCTCGACGTCCTCCGGGCGGATCAGGGAGCCGGTGAGCATGTCGCAGACCACGTCGATGGCCAGCGGGAGGTCGGTGTCGAGCACCCGCGCGTAGTAGCAGGTGTTCTCCTTGGCGGTGAAGGCGTTCATCTCGCCGCCGACCGCGTCCAGGGCGGCCGAGATGTCCAGCGCGCTGCGCCGCTCGGTGCCCTTGAAGAGCAGGTGCTCCAGGTAGTGGGTGGCGCCGTTGAGCTGCGGGGTCTCGTCACGCGAGCCGACGCCGACCCAGATGCCGAAGGTCGCGGAGCGCACCGTCGGCAGGGTCTCGGTGACGACGCGCAGGCCGCCGGGGAGGACGGTGCGGCGCACCGTGCCGGCGCCGTCCGCGCCCTTGAGCAGGGTCCGGGTCGTGCCGGGGCGCTGCTTCGCCGCCGGGGCCTGGGCCACGGTGGTACCTCCGTAGAAAGCAATCCGTAGAGAGCATGGGGAGCGGGACAACAGGGTGCGGCCCGCACGCCGACGGGGGCGTGCGGGCCGCTGGGTCAGCTAGCGGCGCTTCACTCGGAAGCGGCCTCGCCGGCCTCTTCGCCCTCGACGACCGGGATCAGGGAGAGCTTGCCGCGCGGGTCGATCTCGGCGATCTCGACCTGCACCTTGGCGCCGACGCCGAGGACGTCCTCGACGTTCTCGACGCGCTTGCCGCCGGCCAGCTTGCGGATCTGCGAGATGTGCAGCAGACCGTCCTTGCCCGGCATGAGCGACACGAAGGCACCGAAGGTCGTGGTCTTGACCACGGTGCCCAGGTAACGCTCTCCGACCTCCGGCATGGTCGGGTTCGCGATCTGGTTGATCGTGGTGCGGGCGGCCTCGGCGGCCGGGCCGTCGGCGGCACCGATGTAGATGGTGCCGTCGTCCTCGATCGTGATCTCGGCGCCGGTGTCCTCCTGGATCTGGTTGATCATCTTGCCCTTGGGGCCGATGACCTCACCGATCTTGTCCACCGGGATCTTGATGGTGATGATGCGCGGCGCGTTCGGGGACATCTCGTCCGGGGAGTCGATGGCCTCGTTCATCACGTCGAGGATGTGCAGGCGGGCGTCGCGGGCCTGCTTCAGCGCGGCGGCGAGCACCGACGCCGGGATGCCGTTGAGCTTGGTGTCCAGCTGCAGGGCGGTGATGAAGTTGCGGGTACCGGCGACCTTGAAGTCCATGTCGCCGTACGCGTCCTCGGCACCGAGGATGTCGGTGAGGGTCACGTAGTGGGTCTCACCGTCGATCTCCTGCGAGATCAGGCCCATGGCGATACCGGCGACGGCGGCCTTCAGCGGCACACCGGCGTTCAGCAGCGACATGGTCGAGGCGCAGACCGAGCCCATCGAGGTGGAGCCGTTGGAGCTCAGCGCCTCGGAGACCTGGCGGATGGCGTACGGGAACTCCTCGCGGGTCGGCAGGACCGGCAGGATCGCCCGCTCGGCGAGCGCGCCGTGGCCGATCTCGCGGCGCTTCGGCGAACCGACGCGGCCGGTCTCGCCGACCGAGTACGGCGGGAAGTTGTAGTTGTGCATGTAGCGGCGACGCGTCTCCGGGGAGAGCGTGTCCAGCTGCTGCTCCATGCGGAGCATGTTCAGCGTGGTGACACCCAGGATCTGGGTCTCGCCGCGCTCGAACAGGGCCGAGCCGTGCACCCGCGGGATGGCCTCGACCTCGGCGGCCAGGGTGCGGATGTCGGTGACACCGCGGCCGTCGATGCGGACCTTGTCCTTGATGACGCGCTCGCGGACGGTCTTCTTGGTCAGCGCGTTGTAGGCGGCGCTGATCTCCTTCTCGCGACCCTCGAACTCGGGCAGCAGCTTCTCGGCGGCCAGCGCCTTGACGCGGTCCAGCTCGTTGTTGCGCTCCTGCTTGCCCGCGATGGTGAGGGCCTGCGCCAGCTCGTCCTTGACGGCGGCGGACAGCGCGGCGAGCACGTCGTCCTGGTAGTCCAGGAAGACCGGGAACTCGCCGGTCGGCTTGGCGGCCTGGGCGGCCAGCTGGGCCTGGGCGGCGCAGAGCACCTTGATGAACGGCTTGGCGGCGTCCAGACCGGCGGCGACGATCTCCTCGGTCGGCGCCTCGGCGCCGCCCTCGACGAGCTTGATGGTCTTGTTCGTGGCCTCGGCCTCGACCATCATGATCGCGACGTCGCCGTCCGGCAGGGTGCGGCCGGCCACGACCATGTCGAAGACGGCCGACTCCAGCTCGCTGTGGGTCGGGAAGGCCACCCACTGGCCGTTGATCAGGGCGACGCGCACGCCACCGATCGGGCCGGAGAACGGCAGGCCCGCCAGCTGGGTGGAGGCGGAGGCGGCGTTGATGGCCACCACGTCGTACAGGTGGTCCGGGTTGAGCGCCATCACGGTGACGACGACCTGGATCTCGTTGCGCAGGCCCTTGACGAAGGACGGGCGCAGCGGGCGGTCGATCAGGCGGCAGGTGAGGATCGCGTCCTCGGAGGGCCGGCCCTCACGACGGAAGAAGGAGCCGGGGATGCGGCCGGCGGCGTACATCCGCTCCTCGACGTCCACCGTCAGCGGGAAGAAGTCGAAGTGCTCCTTCGGCTGCTTGGACGCGCTGGTCGCCGACAGCACCATGGTGTCGTCGTCCAGGTAGGCCACGGCGGAGCCGGCGGCCTGACGGGCCAGACGGCCGGTCTCGAAGCGGATGGTACGGGTGCCGAAGGAACCGTTGTCGATCACGGCCTCGGCGTAGAACACGTTCTCTTCCACCTGGAAGATCTCCTCTTTCGTACGTTCTCCGGGAGAGCGTCCCCGCGCATCGTCTGCCGGGGGCCCCTGGCCCTCTTTCGCAGAGGGGGGCAGTCGGGCCGGTCTTCGATCGAAGCCTCCGGTGCGCCCCGCTTCGGTCTGCGGGGCTTCCGGCGGCCACTACCGAGGACCGGCGCCTCTCGACTGGCCGGGTCCGGGTTGGCGGTCCGCGTCTGGACGCTCTCTCGGATGCGGGCGGCTTCCGTTTGAAGCCTTCGTCCCGCGGGGGGTCTGGGGTCTTTCTGCCTGGGTGGCGCTCGACAGCGCCATCACCGGCATTTCCCACAACCCTACGGTGCAATCCTCGGGCACCTGGGGAGGTGCGCGCGAGTTGTTATGTTCGGGCGCCGCCAGGGGCGCCCCGGGCCATCGGCCGCAGCATACGCGCGAGGGGCGGCCCCCCGGTGTGGGGAGCCGCCCCGAGCGGCGGTCTTAGCGGGCGCCACCGGCGGCACCGCGGCGGATGCCCAGGCGGTCGACGAGCGTACGGAAGCGCTCGATGTCCTTCTTGGCCAGGTACTGCAGCAGACGGCGACGCTGGCCGACCAGGATGAGCAGGCCACGGCGCGAGTGGTGGTCGTGCTTGTGGACCTTGAGGTGCTCGGTCAGGTCCGCGATGCGGCGGGAGAGCATGGCGACCTGGACCTCGGGGGAGCCGGTGTCGCCCTCCTTCTGGCCGAACTCGGCGAAGATCTGCTTCTTGACGTCAGAGGCGAGAGCCACGTGCAACTCCTTCGAAGTGATACCAAGCGGTCCTGGTCTACGGCACAGGACTCTGTGAGAACTCGGTGTCGTGACGGGCGCGGCCGGCGGTCGGCGCCCCCGACGGGGGCGGACACACGGCTGCGCTCGGAGGCCAAGCGTACCAGTGCCGGTGATCCCGCCCGACGGCGGCCGGTGCCCGGCAGGACGGGGCGGGTCAGCCGGTGGCTCCGCGCACCAGCCGGTAGACGTCGAGGACCGCCAGCACCAGCGGGACCAGCGCCATCAGGGTCAGGCTGTCGACCAGGTCCAGGATCCGCCCCCAGAACGGGGAGACGCCGAGCCGGGGCACCACCAGGGCGATCGCGACGAGGACCGCGGCGCCGAAGGCGATCGAGGCGGTCAGCCAGACGGTGCGCAGGTCCGCACCGGTGGAGCCGACACCCGCGCGGAGGACGAACTGCGGGGTGTGCAGGGCGAGTCCGACGACCAGTAGGGAGAGTCCGGACAGGCCGGCCACGGTCAGGCCGAGGACCTGCGCGCTGTAGCGGAAGAGCCGGGCCCGGAGCATGGTGGCGAGCCCGAGGGCGAGGGCGAGCAGTTCGGGGAAGGTCCCGTCGGTGAAGCCCAGCACCGCGCAGGCGCCGACGATCACCGCGGCGCAGCCGCCGACCAGGCCCACCAGCACCTCGTGGCCGCGGCGGGCCTGGTGGGCGATCCGCTCGTACTGCACCAGTTCGGCGCGGTCGGCCTCCTCGTCGTGGTCGCGGCTGCGCGTGCGGGCCTGGCCGGGGGCGCTGAATCCGACGGGCAGCCGGGCGAAGCGGGCGGAGAGGCCGGGCAGGAAGCCGATCACGGCGACGGCGGTGACCCCGGTGACGGCGGCGATGTGGTCGGCCGGGGTGTCGGGCAGCAGGACGGCCGCGAAGGTGGCGAGCGCACCGGCGGCGGACAGGAAGGCGGCCGCGACGAACAGCGCGTCCTTCTCGGGCAGCAAACCGACCAGCAGGACGGCGACGACCAGGACGGTCACGCAGCCGGTGAGGAAGTGGAGCCGGCCGGGGCCCTCCAGGGGCGCGGCCGGGGCGAGGATCCCGCTGCCGGCGATCATGGCGTGCGGAAGGGCGCCGAGGCCGAGCGCGAGACCGGCCCAGGCGTCCCGGTAGACCCGGGCCCGCACACCGGCGAAGGCGGTGAGCACGACGGCGACGACGCCGGAGAGCACGCCGGGCAGGCCGTGCATGTCGTGACGCAGGTCGGCGAACCAGAGCACGAAGCCGAGCAGGGCGAGCAGCACGCCCGCGCCGGTCAGGCCGAAGGCCCGCATCAGTTCGGGGCTCCAGAACCGGCGGTCGGTCTCACCGGCGGTGGCGATGGCGTCGGCGACGTCGTCGTAGACGGCGGGGGGCAGCGACTCCGCGAACGGGCGGAGGCTGAGCAGGTCGCCGTCGCGCACCTGCTGGGCGGCGAGCGACAGGCTGCCGTCGAGGACGGTGCCGTCGCGGCGGACGAGGTGGAATCCGGTGGGGGCGCCGTCCGGCCGGGTCTGGTGGGAGAGCCGCAGCACCTCGGGATACACGTCCGCGAGCGGGATGTCCTCGGGCAGGGCGACGTCGATCCGGCTGTCCGGGGCGACGACGGTGACCCGGCAGAAGCCGGTGGTGGCAGAGGTGTTCATGACCCGGACCTCGCGTTCGCTCGACGCACTGGGCGCTCCCCCTCGTCGGCCCTGCCGACCTGCTGACCTTGCCGGTTCCGCTGATGGTTCTGCCGGTGATTCCGTCGGCGTTTCCGTCGGCGTTTGCGTTGACCGCGCGCCGTGCGCCGGCGGCCGGTTCGACCCGGTTCCGATCGCGGCCCGCGATCGGAACCGGTCCCCC
>NZ_JBHXKE010000117.1:0-16968 GCF_042722765.1 Kitasatospora sp. NPDC058406 | reverse complement strand
GTTTTCGGGGGGGGTTTGGGTCTCCCGCGGGCGGGGCGCGGGGGGCGGGTGCCCCCGGTGTCCGTCGGGGGCCGGGTTGCGGACCCGGTCCACCCGGGACGCACATTGACGAAGCGTCACTTTACCGTCCGGCTCGCGCCCGTCCTCGACGCAGGCCGGCGGACGGGTGGGCGGACGGCGGTGTGGCGGGGCGGGGCGCCCAGTAGGATCGGCCCCTGCGCGAGGCGACGGGGGCGGGGCCACGCTCCCCTCCCGGGTGCCTGCGGTCGGCGGAGCGGGGGCGGCGCCACACGGGGCGCCCTCACCCGTACGGATCCAGTGGCGTGAGGGCTGATGCCGTAGTGATCGAGCGAAGCGTTCGTGGTCGTGGGGTGGGGCGCGCATGGGCGTGATCACGGTGAAGCGGCCGCCCCGGGCCTATCCGCCGGCGGTGCCGGACGAGCCGGTGGAGCTGGTCGGCCCGCCCGAACTGCCCCGTTCGGGCGGCGAGGACTGGGTGATGGGCGTCCTGCCGATGCTCGGGATGGGCGGGTCTGCGGTCTTCTTCTTCTCTCCGGGCGCCCCGGCCCCGATGAAGATCATGGGCGGTCTGATGATCGTCTCGACGGTCGGCATGGTGCTCGCCCAGATCGTCCGCGTCCGCCGGGGCGGCTCCACCGCCACCGCGGACGAGCGCCGCGACTACCTCAAGTACCTGCAGCAGATGCGCCGCCAGGTGCGCCGGACCGCCGAGCGCCAGCGTGGCGCGCAGCTGTTCCTCAATCCCGAGCCCGACCAGCTCTGGTCGATCGTGGCGGACGGCCGGCGGATCTGGGAACGCCGCACCGGCGACGCCGACTTCGCACAGATTCGGGTCGGCCGGGGGCCGGTGCAGCTGTCCACCCCGCTGGTCGCACCGCAGACGGCGCCGATGGACGAGCTGGAGCCGCTCTCGGCGGCCGCGATGCAGACCTTCCTGAAGGCCCACGGCACCCTGCAGGACCTGCCGTTGGCGGTCTCGCTGCGGGCGTTCTACCACGTCACGGTGTGCGGGGACCCGGACACCGTGTACGGCAACGTACGGGCGATGATCGCCCAGTTGACGACGCTGCACTCGCCGGACGACCTGCTGGTGGCGGTGGCCGCGGCGCCGGGCGCGGCGGAGGAGTGGGAGTGGACCAAGTGGCTCCCGCACAACCAGCACCGCAAGGAGTACGACGGCGCGGGTTCGCGCCGGCTGACCGCCACCGGCCTCGGCGAGCTGGAGTTCCTGCTGCAGGACGAACTGGCGGGCCGCCAGCGGTTCGTCCGGGACGCCGCGCCGTCCCCTGACCAGCCGCACGTCGTCGTCGTGACGGACGGCGCCGCGGTGCCGCACGACTCCTTGCTGGCCGGCGCCGAGGGCGTGCACGGGGTGACCGTCATCGAGGTGGTTCCCGGTGACCTGGACGAGCCGACCGGGCATCTGATCATGACGGTCACGCCGGACACGCTGGTGCTCCGCTCGGCGTCGGGCGCGACGTACTCCGGCAAGCCGGACGTCCTGTCGGCCTGGCAGTCGGAGGCGCTCGCCCGCCAGCTGGCCCCGTACCGGGCGTCGGCCGGCGGCGACGACGAACCGCTGCTCTCCGACCTCGACTTCACCGACCTGATGAACTCGGGCGACCCGGGCTCCTTCGACGTGACCCGCAGCTGGCGCCGGCGGGCGCAGCACGAGCGACTGCGGGTGCCGATCGGGGTCGGGGCCGGCGGCGAGCACATCCACCTGGACATCAAGGAGGCCGCGCTGGAGGGCATGGGTCCGCACGGCCTGTGCGTCGGCGCGACCGGCTCCGGCAAGTCCGAGCTGCTGCGCACCCTGGTGCTGGCGCTGGCGATGACGCACACCTCGGAGACCCTGAACTTCGTGCTCGCCGACTTCAAGGGCGGGGCCACCTTCGCGGGGATGGCGGACATGCCGCACACCTCGGCGGTGATCACCAACCTGGAGGGTCAGCTCACCCTGGTCGACCGCATGCGGGACGCGATCGAGGGCGAACTCAACCGCCGCCAGGAGCTGCTGCACCGGGCGGGCAACTACGCCAACGTCCACGAGTACGAGCGGGCCCGGGCGGCCGGCGCGGCGCTGGACCCGCTGCCCTCGCTGGTGCTGATCATCGACGAGTTCTCCGAACTCCTCACCGCCAAGCCCGACTTCATCGACATGTTCATCCAGATCGGCCGGATCGGCCGGTCGCTGGGGGTGCACCTGCTGCTGGCCTCGCAGCGCCTGGAGGAGGGCAAGCTGCGCGGCCTGGACACCTACCTCTCGTACCGGATCGGCCTGCGCACCTTCTCCGCGGCCGAGTCGCGGGCGGCGATCGGCGTGCCGGACGCCTACCACCTGCCGCCGGTGCCGGGCGTCGGCTACCTCAAGTTCGGCACCGACGTGATGGAGCGGTTCAAGGCCGCGTACGTGTCCGGGCCGTACCGGGCGCCGGGGCAGCAGCGGTCGACCGGCGGCCGGCTGGTGACCGCGCGGCCGGTGGTGTTCACGGCGGCCGAGGTGGCGGTGTCGGAACCGCCGGTGCAGGAGGTCGAGCCGCTCGCCGAGGAGCAGGACGACGCCCTGGTGGACACCGTGCTGGACGTGTTCGTGCAGCGGATGGCGGGCCGGGGCCCGGCCGCGCACCAGGTGTGGCTGCCGCCGCTGGACGCGCCGCCGAGCGTGGACCAGCTGCTGCCGCCGCTCCGGACGACCCCGGAACGCGGGCTGACCGCACCCGGGTACGGGGCGCTGGGCCGGCTGCGGGTGCCGGTCGGCACCGTCGACCGCCCGCGCGACCAGAAGCGCGACATCCTCGACCAGGACTACGCGGGCGCGGCCGGCCACGGACTGGTCGTCGGCGGGCCCCGGTCCGGCAAGTCGACGGTGGTGCGCACCGCGGTGGCCGCGTTCGCGCTCACCCACACCCCGCTGGAGGTGCAGTTCTACCTGCTGGACTTCGGCGGCGGCGGCTTCCAGTCGCTCCAGGACCTGCCGCACGTCGGCGGGGTGGCCGGGCGGCTGGACGTCGAGAAGGTCCGCCGGACCGTCTCCGAGGTGCACGGCGTGCTGAACCGGCGCGAGGAGCTGTTCCGGGCGACCGGACTCGACTCCATCGCGACCTACCGCTCCCGCCGGGCGGCCGGACAGCTGCCGGACGAGCGGTTCGGCGACGTCTTCCTGGTGATCGACGGCTGGAACACCTTCAAGCAGGAGTTCGAGATGCTGGAGGGCGTGATCGGGGACATCGCCCAGCGCGGCCTCGGCTACGGCGTCCACCTGATCGTCACCGCCGCCCGGTACGCGGAGGTGCGGCCGGCGCTCAAGGACCTGCTGCAGAACCGGACCGAACTGAAGCTCGGCGACGCGATGGAGTCCGAGGTGGACCGCCGGGTGGCGCAGAACGTGCCGGCCGTCCCGGGGCGCGGGGTCACCGCGGACCGGCTGCACTTCCTCACCGGCCTGCCGCGGCTCGACGGGTCGAGCGCGGTGGACGACCTCCGGGACGGCGTGGCCGGACTGGTCGCGGCCGTCGACGCCGCCTGGACGGGCCCGCGCGCGCCGCAGGTGCGGATGCTGCCGACGGTGCTGGACGGCCACGCGCTGCCGAAGGGCTTCGAGCACCCCGAGCGGGGCGTCGCGTTCGGCGTCGACGAGGCGGAGCTGGCACCGGCCTTCGTCAACTTCGAGACCGATCCGCTGTTCATCGTCTTCGGCGACACCGAGTCCGGGAAGTCGGCGCTGCTGCGGATGCTGGTCAAGCAGATCACCGACCGGTACACCCCGGACCAGGCCGGCATCGTGGTGGGCGACTACCGGCGGGCGCTGCTCGGCACCGTGCCGCCGGACCACCTGGTGGAGTACGCGGCCGCGCAGCCGGCCATGACCCGGGTGGTCGAGATGCTGCGCGGGGCGTGCGCCCGCCGTCTGCCCGGACCGGACGTGACCCCCGAGCAGCTGCGCAACCGCAGCTGGTACAGCGGCAAGGACATGTTCGTCGTCGTGGACGACTACGAGCTGGTGGCCACCGCCTCCGGCAACCCGCTGGCCGCGCTGACGGAGTTCCTGCCGTTCGCCCGCGACATCGGTCTGCGGGTGATCGTGGCGCGGAGCGCGGGCGGGGCCGGCCGGTCGCTGTACGAGCCGTTCATGCAGCGGATGCGCGAGCTGGGCGGCCAGGGCGTGCTGCTGTCCGGCAACCGGGACGAGGGGGCGCTGCTGGGCACGGTCAAGCCGCAGGCGCTGCCGCCGGGCCGCGGGGTGTTCGTCTCGCGCCGGGTGACCGGCGGGCAGATGGTCCAGACCGGCTGGCTGCCGGCGTCGTGACGCGCCGGCGTGGCTATGCACGACGGACCCGACACAGGTGACGGAGGGTGATCGACGGGCCGGATCCGCGGGGGTCAGGCCCCGCCCCACGTCCCATCTGCTGAAACGTTACCTAGATCTTTACGCCGGAGGGCTGCGGTTCCCGCACCTCCCGGAACGGCGGGCGGGCCACCCGGGGGCGGCCGATCGACCTGTCCTGACGTCGAGACGCCGCCTTTGAATGGGCGCACGCAATCCCGCGTTCACCTTGGATTCAGACCCAGGGTGGCGAAGGTAACAAGTCGGGCATGCATAGTGATGACGATCTGTGATCATGAGATCGCATGCTTATGCCGTCGACCGCAACGGATTCCGAAGCAATTCGACGATTGACTCGATCGATACGGGCAAGGTTCCATGGCGGCCCGGGAGCGACAGAACCAGAAACCGAGCAACCAGCCAGCGGAGGCGATACCGCTCCCACTCCAGGACCGCACAGAGCCGATCGGAAGCCTCATGACCGACACGCTTCGCCCGCCACGCGCCGTAGCCCCCGCCACGGCGACCGCGGGCACCGCCGCCGCCCCGCAGACGCTCAAGCGCTCGATCGGCGTCGTGGGCGGCACGCTGCTCACGCTGTCCTGCGTCACCCCGGCCTCCACGCTCTTCGTGATCGTCCCGGAGCTGTTCTCCAGCATCGGCAGCGCCACCGCGCTGGCCATCGCGATCGGCTCGGTGCTCTGTATCGCGGTCGCCTTCTGCTACTCCGAGCTCGGCACCCTGATCCCCAGCGCGGGCGGCGAGTACGCGATGGTCGGCACGCTGGCCGGACGGCTGGCCGGCTGGCTGGTCTTCGTGCTCTCGCTGATCGTGGTGATGATCGTCCCCTCGGTGATCGCCCTCGGCACCGCCGACTACCTCGCGCCCGTGCTCCACGTCGACAAGCCGATCGCCGGCGCCGCGGTGATGCTCGCCGCCACCCTGGCCGGCCTGCTCGACCTGCGCGCCAACGCCTGGATCACCGGCATCTTCCTGGTCCTGGAGGTCATCGCCGCCGGGGTCGTCTCGGTGCTGGGCTTCGCCCACGCCAACAGCGACGCGCCGAGCATGCTGCACGGCGTCGTCACCGGCGAGGACGGCGTCACCACCACGGTGAGCATCGGCGCCGTCATCGGCGCACTCGGCATCGCGCTCTTCATCACCCAGGGCTTCTCCACCGCGGTCTACCTCTCCGAGGAGCTGGAGAACCCGCGCCGCAACGTCTCCCGCACCGTGCTGTGGACGCTGGGCATCTCCGCCGCCGTCATCCTCGTCCCGGTCACCGCGATCACCGTGGGCGCCCCCGACCTGGCGACGCTCAGCTCGGGCGACATCTCCGGCATGGTCACCGCCTGGAGCAACTCCGCGGTCGGCACCTTCATCAGCCTCTGCGTCGCCCTGGCCATCATCAACGCCGGCATCGTCATGGTCATCCAGAACTCCCGGGTGCTGTTCGCCTCGGCCCGCGACAAGGCCTGGCCCGACCCGGTCAACAAGGCCTTCGCCACCCTGGGCCGGTTCGGCTCCCCGTGGGTCGCCACCCTGGCCGTCGGCCTGCCGGGCGCCGCGCTCTGCTTCGTCGAGGGCGAGCTGCTCAGCGAGATCACCGGCGTCGCCGTCACCGGGATGTACCTGCTGGTCGCGATCGCCGCGCTGCTCTCCCGCCGCGACCGGCACAAGCACGCCGCCGCCTGGCGGATGCCGCTCTGGCCCGCCGTCCCGGTGGTCCTGATCGTCGTGCTGATCTACATCATCACCCAGCTCGACACCGTGCCGCTGCTGTGGACCGGCGGCATCACCGCGGCCGCCACCCTCTACTGGCTGTTCTACCTGCGCCCCCGGCAGGACACCCGCTGGGTGATCAGCCTCCCCGAGGACCAGCAGGGCTGATCCGACCGGAACCCGACCTCCCCCCTCCCCCACGCGGCAGTGCCCCGGGCCCCCCGGCCCGGGGCACTGCCGTGTCGTGGCCCGGCCGCCGCTACTTCTTGAGCTTCCACTGCGGGGCCGTGGCGACCGCCTTCAGCTGCTCGACGGTCAGCGCCGGGGTGGCCCGGGTGGCCGGGGTGCGCAGGCCGGCGCTGTTGAAGGCGCTGATCACCACCCGCAGGCCGTCCGCGTGGAGGGTGTCGACCGTCCACATGCCGCCCTGCTTGAGGACGGTCACCCGGGTGCCGTCCGGGAGCCTCTCGGCGTTGCCGAACAACTGCTCGACCGCATTGTCATGGCTCCCGTCCTGCACGTTGACCTGCACCAGGGACTTGCCCTTGCCGTCGTCCACCACGAAGTCGGCGAAGCCCGGCTGGCCGCCGGTCTCGGCCTGCTTCAGACCGGCCGGCAGCAGCCCGGCGGTGATCGCCAGGATCTCGTCCTTGCCGTACTCCTCGGTGTCGCGCGGCTTCACCGGCGCCGGGAGGGGGATGCCCGCGACGATCCGGTCCCAGGACTTGCCGGTGACCACCGCCGTCAGCTGCTCGGGCGTCAGCGGCGGGGCGGGCCGGGAGACCGGCGCCCCCTTCGCGGCCGGGGCGTTCCACTCGGTCAGCTGGACCATCCGGCCGTCCTGGCCGACCAGCCGGGCGAACCACCGCTTGGTCTCGGCCCGGTTGTCGGGGTACTCGTAGCCCTGGAACACGGTCAGCGAGCCGCCGCCCGGCAGGGCGGTCGAGGTGCAGGCGTCGAACCGCATCGCCTTCCGGTCCGGGCAGCCGTTCTCCGTACGGCGTGCGTCGCCCTCCCCGTACCGGTCCAGCGAGAGGCTCAGCACGGACCCGCCCTTGCCGTCGTCGAAGAGCAGCGGCCCGGCGGCCTCACCGGTGCCGGTGACCTTGCCCGCGGGCAGCAGGGTCCGGAGGACGGCGATCGCCTCGGGGACGGAGTAGGCGCGGGCCGGGGCCCCGTCCTGGCCTCCCTGGCCTCCCTGGTCGCTCTGGTCGGTACCGGTGCCGGTGCCGGTGGCGCTCACGCTCGCGGTTCCGCCGCCCGCCGCGGGTGCGATCTGCGGCGCGGTGGCCGGGGAGCCTCCGGTGCCCCCGGTGCCGCCGGTGAGGTACATCGCGCCGGTGCCGACCAGGGCCAGCGCGACCGCGCCGCCCAGCGCCGCGGTGGCCGAGCGCCGGCGGCGGAGCCGGCGGCCCCGGGCCAGGCCACCGACCGCCAGCGCCTGCCGGCCCTCGCCTCCGAAGCCCTCACCCGTGCGGGTCATGGCGAAGAGAAGATCATCCTCGAACCTGTCCTGTTCGGACATGCGTGATCACCGTTTCAATAGGCGGCGGGTGGTGGCGGGTGGCGGGTGGCACCGGGCGTCGGTGCGAGCGCGGGGCCAGAGGGGCGCCGGGCAGCGGTAGGGCGGGGGGCTCGGTGTGCGGTGTGCGGTGTGCGGTCAGGAGACGTCCGGAAGCGACAGGAAGCGTCAAGGATCGGTCATCGAACGGCGAGCTCGGCCAGCGTCTCCCCGAACTGCGCCCGCAGCCGGGCCAGCGCCCGCGTGGTCCGGGTCCGGACCGCTCCCGAGGAGACCCGCAGCACCTCGGCGGTCTCCTCGACACTGCGATCCTCCCAGTAGCGCAGCACCAGCACCGCCCGGTCCTTGGGCGGCAGCCCGCCGAGCGCGTCGAGCAGGGTCAGCCGCAGCGCGCGGTCCGCCTCCCGGCCCGCACGCTCGGGCAGCTCGCCGGTGGGCCGCTCCCCGCTGGAACGCCGGCGCTGCTGGGCGAGGAAGGTCCGCACCATGACGGTGTGGGCGTACGCGCCGGGGTTCTCGACCCGGTACCGCCCGCCGGTCCAGGCACTCCGGCGCCACAGCACGTACATCCGCCCGAGGGCCTCCTGGACGAGGTCCTCCGCGTAGTGGGTGTCCCCACTGGTGAGCAGGCACGCCGAGCGGTACAGCCGCCCCGTGTGGCCCGCCACGAGCTCCAGGAACTCCCCGTCCTTGGCCTCGCGCGTGCCCCCGGTCCGTCCCATCCGACGTGCCTCCCCCGCCCGCTCACTCCCCCGACACGGGAGGGATGCGATGAGCGGGGCCGGATGTTACAGCCCGACCGGAAAAGATTCCGGAACTCAGTCCGAGGGCCCGCGGCGGTGGTCGCGGAGCACCACGGCGCCGCCGATCACCAGGGCCACCAGCAGGGCGCCGACACCCAGCACGTAGGTGGCGGTCCGGCCGTCCCGGTCGGCCCGGGTCTCGCCGAGACCGGGCGGCCGCGGCACGATCGGGGCGGCGGCCAGCCGGACCGGCGGATCCTCGGTGGCCCGGTCCGGCGGCGCGACGGGCGCGGTGGCCACGGCCTTCACCGGGTCGACGACGCCCCACCCGACGTACTCGTTGGGCTTGTGGTCGGTACGCTGCGCGGTCTGCTCGATCCAGGCCCGCACCTGGCTCGGCCGCCAGTCCCCGTGCGCGCCGACCAGCAGCGCGGCCAGCCCGGCCACGTACGGCGCGGCGAAGCTGGTGCCGTTGTCCACGCACTGGCCGCCGCGCGGGACGGTGGAGAGCATGTCGACGCCGGGCGCCGCGACGTCCACGAAGTCGCCGTACTGGGAGAAGTAGGTCCGCTCGTTGTTGCGGTCCGAGGCGCCGACGGCGAGCACGGTCGGGAAGGCCGCCGGGTAGGTGTCGCCCTTCCTGCCGTCGTTGCCGCTGGAGGCCACCACCACCGCGCCCCGGCTCTCGGCGTTCTCGATCGCGGCCTTCAGCTCGGCGTAGCCGACGAACCCGCTGTCGCCCGCGCCGCGCACGTCCTGGGAGATGTTGACGACCCTCGCGCCCTGCCGGACGGCCGAGTCGATCGCCTCGACCAGCGAGTGGACGTCCCCGTTGCCCTCCGCGTCGTTCTGCCGGATCGACAGGATGGTGGCGCCCGGGGCGATGCCGACGAAGCCGGTCTGCTCGCTGCGCCCGGCGGCGATGATGCCGGCGACCTTGGTGCCGTGCCCGACCAGGTCGTTCTTGCCGCCGCCCTCGATCCGGCGGCCCTCCTTGTCCTTCAGCAGCGATCCGCCGTCGATCACCCGGTGCGCGAGCTGCGGGTTCTGGTCGTCCACCCCGGTGTCGATGACCGCGACCAGCACCCCCGCGCCGGTGGTCGCGCCGCCCTGCCAGAGCTCGTCCAGCACCATCCGCTGCAGGGACCATGGCACGGCCTGCACGTTCGGCGCGGACCTGCCGCAGTCCCCGGCCGCGGCGATGCCCGGTCCGGCGGCGGCACCCGGTCCGGCGGCGACCGCCGGGGCCACCGCCGGGCCGCCGAGCACCGCCAGCGACGCCAGCGCCACGGCCGCCGTCCGGTACCTGGCCACCGGCACCCTGCCACCCCTCATGTCGTCCACCCCGGTTGCGCGCCAGGGGCGGGTGCCCGCCGGGCAACCCGCCCCTCGTCGAGTCGTGCTCGGGCCGCAGCCCGCCGTCAACCCGTCCAGAGGGTGGCGTTGCGGTTCTCGGTGTTCTGGTAGCTCTCGGCCGCCTTGTCCAGGGAGTTGGCGATCTGCGCCAGCACCTGCTGCAGGTGCGCGGCGCGCTCGTCCCACTTCGTCTGGTGGGCCTGGTAGCCCTGCTGGGCGACGCCCTCCCAGCTGGTGGCGATCTTGGTGACACCCGCCTTCAGCTCCTCGAGCTGGGCGTTGATCGTCTGCGCGGTCCGCCGGACCTCGGAACTGGCGCTCTTGATGGTGCTGAAGTTGACGAGAATGTGTTCGGCCACGATGTCTCCTAGTCGAGGCTGCGAAGCACCCCATCACCCGAGGGGCGCGTCGCCGGGTGAGCGGACGGAACGGGGATCAGACCGTGCCGGCGCCGAAGGTCGCCTGCTGCTCCGCGTCGGCCTGCGCGTACTTCTGGGTCGTGAGCTCGATCGCTTCCTTGATCGCCACCAGCGACTTGTTGAGCTCCTGGGCGTCCGTGTTGAACTGGCCCTGGAGGTTCGTGTACGCCTGCGCGGCCTGCCCCTGCCAACCGCTGGTGATCGAGGTGACCAGGTTGTTGAGGCCGTTGATCTCGGTGTTGATCGCGCCGATGACCTCGTCCATGTGCTTGGTGAACGCCAGCATCTCCTGAGCGGTCGTCCTGAACTGACCCATGCTCCACCGTCCCCCACGAGACAGACCCTGTGTCCGGGGCGCCGGTTCCGAGCCCCCCGCGCATCACCGGTGTGATGTCCTGCAGCACTGTAGTCGGCACACGCAGCTCACCCAACCTCGCGCGGGGGCCGGTTACCAAGCCATGACATCACGTCAGTTTCCGTGCCCTGAAAGGCGATAGACCGATCATGCGTTCTGCTGCTGAGCTGCGCTCCCGGCATTGAGCGCGGGGCCGGCCGGCACCAGGTTCGACCACTGCCGGGGGACGGGGGCCGGCTGCAGGCCCTGGTAGCCGAGCCGGGCCTGGTTGCCGCCCGCCTCCTCCGCGGCCGGGGCCCCGGACTGTCCCGACGAGGCCGACGAGGCCGACGAGGCCGACGGGACCGGCTGGGCCGACGCCGCGGCCTGACCGCCCTTGCCGCTGTCGCCGCTGGCCGGCACCGCGTACCGCAGGCCCGTCTCGGTGATCAGGAAGTCGGTGCCGGAGCCGTCCGTCCCGTTGTCCAGCGCCCGGTAGAACAGGCCGTGGCCGGGCGTCACGTGCGCCGACGCCGCCCCGTTGCCGTACCGCGCCGGATAGTCCGGGCCGGCCCAGACGCTGCGCCGCGGGGACCTGCCGTCCTCCGCCACCCCGTCGAAGGTGCTGCAGACCACGGCCCTCGCGTCCTTCTGCGCCTGCCAGTCGTTGACCGGGGCACCCGTCCTGGTGGGCCAGTCGGCGGCGCCGTCGGCCGTCAGCGGAGTGCTGCTGTTGAGCGCGGCGTGCTCGGCCGGGGTGATGTCCTCGATCCGCGGGTTCCGGTTGGCGTCCTGGTCGTACAGCGGCTGCAACAGCGGGTTCTGCCTGATCAGTTCGGCCTGGAACGGGGTGATCAGCAGCAGCCGGCTCCTCCCCACCACGTAGTGCCGGTCACCGAACCGGACCAGCCGGCCCACCTTGCGGTTCTCCGGATTCTGCAACGCCACGGAGGAGTTGGGGGCCTTGGTGTCCGGCACCAGCCCGTCGATCCGCGGGAAGACGATGTCACTGCCCGGCGCCAGCGTGTCCAGCCAGTCCTTCTTCACCTTCTGCGGGCTGGCGGTCGCCCCGAAGACCGCCCCCATCAGCTGCGTCCGCGTGGCGTCCGAGTCCTCCGGACCGCCGATCGCGTGCCTCCGGCCCTTCGAGTCCACCAGGAACAGCCTCAGCCGCCCCCCGCCCGCACCGGCCTGCCCGGAGCGGGCCGCCACCTGCGGGTCGTCCGCCTGCTGCACCAGCAGCGCCTGGTCGACGTCGAGCAGCCGGTCCGGCGCCTCCAGCGCCCGGGCGTCGGCGCCGCCCGCCACGAAGACCGCCTGGTTGACCGTGTTCCCCCCGTCGTCCGCGCCCGGACGGTCGCAGACCGACCACTTCATCGGCCGGCTCGCGTTCTCCCTCGACGGCAACTTGTCCGGGGCGTAGGGGATGCCGATCGTCGGACCGTGGTTGGGGTACTTGTCGAGCACCCCGTCGGCGACCACCACCACCTTGGCGCCCACCGGCAGCACCAGCCGCGCCGACGACATGTTCAGCACCTGGTGCAACCGCTTGGTCCGGCCGTCCGGATCGGTCAGCACGACGTACCGGGTGGTGCTCTGCTTGCCCTGGACGATGAACCTGCCCTCGTCCCAGCCGAGCGGCGCGCTCGGCCGGAACACCCCCCAGAGCCCGAAGCCACCGACCACCAGCGCCCCGACGACCACGCTCGGCAGGACCGCCCTCACCGGACGCGGCGCGTCCTCGTCGCTCCCCCCGCCACCGGGCAGGAGGAAGGCTCCGACCGTGCGCCTGCGGGCGAAGGTGTAGGCGTTCAGCTCGTCCCGACGCGATGCCATGCTCGTCGTCCCCCCTGTCAGACCGACCTGCCCCGTGGTCCGCATCCGCCGGGCGAGAACGTGCTCGAACCTCTACGATGCGGCAGCAGACGGTGAGTACGGTACGGGCACGGATCACGAACGGGCCAGCGGGACAAGACAACTGACTTAGCGAAAGGGGCCACCGGGGGATGCCAGGCCAGACCGCTCCAGGACGTCGCAGCACGGCACGCAACAGCGGACCACACCGCCCCGGACCCCGCCCGCAACCCGGCCCCGGCACCTCCGCCGCCCCGACCCGCCCCGACCCGGCCGACGGCCCCGTCCCGGTCCGCATCCACCCCCGCCCCGGGCTCCTGGGCGGTCGCCTGGCGCTCCACCAACTGGTGCTCGTCGAGGTCGCGTCGGCACTGGCCGCAGTCGGCTGGACGATCAGCCGACCGGTCGCCGCCGCGTTCGGCGCGATCGCCCTGGCCCTGCTCGTGCTCGCGGTCGTCCCGGTCCGCGGCCGCACCGCCCCCGAGGCGCTGCGGGTCCGGGCCGCCCTGCGGGCCCGCCGGAAGCGCGCCCGGGACGACGCGCCGCCGGCCGGCACCGACCCGGCGCTCGCCCCCGCGCTGGAGCTGGAGCCCGCGCTGCGCACCTGCACCCACACCACCGAGGCGGCCTTCGGCGGCCGTCCGGTCCGCCGGGAGACCGGCATGGTCGGCGACGGCACCTTCCTGAGCACCGTCCTGCTCGTCCAGACCAAGGACCGCCCGCTGCGCCCCGCCCGCACCGCCCGGCCGCTCCCGCTGGACGTCGTCTGCTCCGTGCTGCGGGTGGACGACATCACCCTGGAGTCGGTCCAGCTGGTCCAGCACACCCGGCCGGCGCCCGCGCCGCACCTGCCCGAACAGTCGCTGGCCGCCCGCGCATACCGGGAGCTGCCGGACGGCGCAGCCACCCCCGGCCTGCGGCTCACCTGGGTGGCGCTCAAGCTCGACCCCGAACGGGCGGCCACCGCGGTGCGCGCCCGGGGCGGCGGCGAGGAGGGCGCCCGCAAGGCACTCCAGCGGGTCACCGACCAGCTCGCCGGGCGTCTGAACAGCGCGGGCTTCGACGCGACCGTGCTCGACGAGCGCGAGCTGATCGCCGCACTCGCCACCGCCGCCTGCGTCAACCCCCTGGCCACGGCCGGCCGCCGGGGCACGGGCGGCGGCGGCAGCGGGCGGCGCACCCAGGAGGGCAACCGGTTCTGGCGGGTCGACGACCGCTGGCACAGCACCTACTGGATCTCCCGCTGGCCGCAACTCGGCCGCCCCGGCGGCGCCCCCGGCCGGATCGCCGTCCCCGACCTGGTGAACCTGGTCACCGGCGCACCCGCGCTGGCGAGCACCTTCAGCCTCACCGCCGGGCACGGCACCGGCGGCTCGGTGACGCTCAGCGGCCACGTCCGGGTGACCGGGCGCAGCGAGAGCGAGGCCGTCCGGATCGGACGCCGGGTCGAGGCCCGCGCGCAGGGCGCCGGCCTGGGGCTGACCCGGCTCGACCTGGAGCAGGCCCCCGGCGTGCTCGCCACCCTCCCGCTGGGAGGTACCGCCTGATGGCGTACCAGGGCTACCGGCCGACCGGTGCGCCGACCGGAGCCGGGCGGCGGCCGAGGATCCCGTCCCGGCTGCTGCCCGGCTTCGGGCTTCGCGGCCCGCGGCGGGAGAAGCACGTGCTGGCCGTCGGGGATCTGGCCGCGCTGGCCTTCCCGGTCGGCGACGACGGCGTACTGATCGGCCAGGACGTGCACCGGGCGCAGCCAGCCGTGCTCGGACTGTTCCGGCCCGGCGCCTACGACCTGGTCCTGGTCGGCGGCGTCTGGACGGCGCAGGTCATCGCGCTGCGGGCGGCCGCCACCGGCGCCCGGGTCGCCGTGGAGACCGCCCGCGCCCACCTGTGGGGCCCGCTCGCTCAGGCCGCCGGCGGCGGTCAGCCGTGCGTCACCGTCCACCAGGTCGGCAGGCTCGGCCCGCAGGGCGCCTCGGTCACCTCGCCGGTCCTGGTGGTGCGCGACCTCGGCGCCCGCCCGCCCGGCAGCCGGCTCTCCGCCACACCCTGGCAGACCACCCTGACCGTGCTGCCGTACCTGGGGCCGAACGCGGCCCGGGTGCTCAACGCGGCCGACCTGGTCGGGGTGCAACGGGTCTCGCCGCAGGAGGCGGAGCTGATCGGCCGGGTGCTGTCGCTCGGCCCGCCCGAGGTCGGGGCGCTGCCCACCCTCGCCGAGGACCTGACGCTCTGGACGACCCGGATGAGCCGGCAGTACGTACGGGTCGTCGCGGGGCAGGCGGAACGGCAGGTCCTGGGCGGCCCGCGGCGGATCGACTGACCCGGCCGATCCCGGTCGCGGCCCGGTCGGAGATGAGATACCGCCTTCAGTGGGGGGTGGCTCACGGCCTAGGCTGTGATGCGGCAACGGCACCGCGAACGTGCGGCGGCGAACACGAGGGAGCCTCAGGTGAGTAGCGATCGGGACGGCGTCTACGTCGGCGACAACGCGGCGGAGGACGACGACGACTGGTCCGACGCGCCCGACTACACTCCCCCGTCCTGGTACGTGCAGACGGACGCCCCGGGTGCTCCGGCGGCTCCCGGTCCGGCTCCGACGCCTGCCCCCGCCCCTGCCGCCGCCCCGACGGCAGCGGCTCCGGTGGCGCCGCCCGCGCCGGCTCCGGCTCCGGTTCCGGCCGTCGAGCCCGCTCCGCAACCCCAGCCGCCGGTCCAGCCCCAGTTCCAGCCGCAGCCGGCGCCCGCGCCGGCCGTCCCGGCCGCACCCACCGCCGGGATAGCGGCGCCGCACCCCCCGTTCGCCGCTCCGCCGACCCACCCGGCCGTGCCCGCGCCCGCCCCGGTTCCCGCCCCGTACGCGGAGCAGCCGCCGGCCGTCGCCCAGCCCTGGCCCGCGGCCGACCCGTCGGTGCAGCCGCAGCCCTACCCCGGTGGACCCCACCCGCCTGCGCCCGCCCCGGCGCCGCTGCCGGCGCAGCCGGCCCTGCCGTACCCGGACCCGCAGCAGCAGGCCCAGGGGTACCCGCAGGCCCAGCCCCAGCCTCAGCCGTACTCCCAGCAGGCCCAGCAGGTGCAGCAGCCGCAGGACCCGCAGGCCGCCGCCTGGGCCGCCGCGCAGCAGGCCGCCCAGCAGGCCCCGGCTCCGCAGGCCGGCCCGCAGGCCGCCGCCGACCCGCGCGCGGCCGGCTGGCCCCAGCCGAACACCTACCAGCAGCAGCCCCCGCAGCCGGGTCCGGGCCTGCCCGCCCAGCCCTGGCAGCAGCAGCCCGACGCCCCGCAGGCGCCCGCCGCGATGCAGCAGTCCGGGGCCCCGCAGCAGACCGCGCACGGCGCCCCGCTCGGCTACACGGCCGCCGTCGAGCTCTCCTCGGACCGCCTGCTGCGCAGCCAGCCGAAGCAGCAGCGCCAGCAGCCGCGGTTCCAGTTCGGCGGCAAGGCCGCCGCCGCCGAGAAGTCCCGCAAGCTGGAGATCATCCGCACCCCGGTGCTCAGCTGCTACCGGATCGCCGTGATCAGCCTCAAGGGCGGCGTCGGCAAGACCACGACCACGACCGCCCTCGGCGCGACGCTGGCCAGCGAGCGCCAGGACAAGGTGATCGCGATCGACGCCAACCCGGACGCCGGCACGCTCGGCCGCCGGGTCAAGCGGCAGACCGGCGCGACCATCCGCGACCTGGTGACGGCCATCCCGCACCTGCGCAGCTACATGGACATCCGTCAGTTCACCTCGCAGGACCTGCACTCGGGCCTGGAGATCCTGGCGAACGACGTCGACCCGGCCGTCTCGACGACCTTCAACGACTCGGACTACCGGCAGGTCATCGACGTGCTGGGCCGCCAGTACCCGATCATCCTGACCGACTCCGGCACCGGCCTGCTGTACAGCGCGATGCGCGGGGTGCTGGACCTCGCCGACCAGCTGATCATCGTCTCCACCCCCAGCGTGGACGGCGCCTCGTCCGCCTCGACCACGCTGGACTGGCTCTCCGCGCACGGCTACGCCGATCTGGTGCAGCGTTCGATCACCGTGGTCTCCGGAGTCCGCGAGACCAGCAAGATGATCAAGGTCGAGGACATCGTCGCGCACTTCCGGACCCGCTGCCGGGGCGTGGTCGTGGTGCCGTTCGACGAGAGCCTGGCGGCCGGCGCCGAGGTCAACCTCGACATGATGCGGCCCAAGGTCCGCGAGGCGTACTTCGACCTCGCCGCGCTGGTCGCCGAGGACATCGTCCGCGCCCAGCAGGCCGCGGCCCAGCAGGCGAGCTGGCAGCACCCGGGCGCACAGCAGTACGCCGCCGCACCGCAGCCCTACGCCCCGCAGCAGCAGCCGGCCCAGCAGCCCGGCCCGCTCCACCCGGACCCGCAGCAGCAGCCGTACCCGCACCAGCAGCCGGTGCAACCGTGGCAGCAGCCGGGCCCCCAGCCCGTCCCCGGTGCTCCCTGGGCGCAGCCGGGCCAGACCCCGCCGCCGGCCGGCTACGGCTACCCGCCGCAGGGTCCGCCCCAGCCGGCGCCGGAGTGGCAGCAGCCGCAGCAGCCCGCGCCGCCGGGCGGTGGATACGGCTACCCCCAGCCCGACGGCGGCCAGCAGCCGCCGCCCGCCGGGTACGGCTACCCGCCGCCGCCCGCACCGCCCCAGCAACAGCAGTAGGAGCAGCAGGGGAGCGCAC
>NZ_JBHXKE010000116.1:0-28682 GCF_042722765.1 Kitasatospora sp. NPDC058406 | reverse complement strand
GGGCCGGCAGAGCGGCCCGACGCCGGATCTGCACCACATCTCTCCACCGTCGCGCAACCACGCGGACCTTTCAGCGGTCGTACCCGGTGGAGAAGAGTGGGCACAATTGTCCTGGAGCACCGGGGCCACTGGCCGCGAGCACCAAAGACTCACTCAGGCCCGGGGCGACAAAGGGGAGGCAGGACCACGGTGGCTGATGGCACCAAGGCGGTCGTCGACACGTCAACGACGGACGGAGCGGCGGACGAGGCCGCACTGGCCGCGGCGATCGACGAACTCGCCGAAGGCACGGCCCGGGCCACCACGGCCGACGACGACGGACGGGACTCCCCGGAGACCGACTCCCCCGGGGCCGACGCCCCGGACACCGAGCACTCCGGCACCGAGCCCTCCGGCACCGAGAACCCCGGCACCGAGCCTTCCGACGCCGAGCCCTCCGACGCCGGTTCGCCGGGCGTCACCCCCGCCGGAAGCGTCTCCCCCGCAGGGAGCGAGGAGACCTCGGAGACCACCGCCCCGCTGTCGGCCTCCGAGATCGCCGCAGAGCTTGCCTCCGGAGCCGCACGCGCCGCCGAGGCCCGCCGCCGGGCCGCCGCCGGGGCGACCACCCGCCGGCCCCCCGGGCGCCCGCCCCAGGACCCGCAGCCCACCCACGACCCCCGGGACACCGCCACCCTGCCGCAGACCCTGCCCGCCCCGCTGCGGCACAGCGGCGACATGATCGGCCACCGGTACCGGCTGGAGGAGTGCATCTCCTCGACCGAGACCTTCAGCAGCTGGCGCGCGGTCGACGAGAAGCTGCGCCGCGACGTCGGCGTCCACCTGATGGCCTCCGGCCACCAGCGGTCCCGCAAGGTGCTGGCCGCCGCCAAGTCGGCCGCCCTGCTCAACGACCCGCGCTTCGTCCAGGTCCTGGACGCCGTCCAGGAGGGCGAGCTGGTCTACGTCGTGCGCGAGTGGCTGCCGCACGCCTCCGACCTCGCCAAGCTGCTCGCCGACGGACCGATGGAGCCGCACGAGGCCTACCAGATGGTCCGCCAGGTCACCGATGCCGTCGCCGCCGCCCACCGGCGCGGCCAGGCGCACCTGCGGCTCACGCCGCGCTGCGTCCTGCGCACCGACAGCGGCCAGTACCGGATCAACGGCATCGCGGTGGACGCGGCCCTGCGCGGCCTGCCCGTCGACGGCACCGCCCAGGACGCCGAGCGGGCCGACACCCGGGCCATCGGCGCGCTGCTGTACGCCGCGCTCACCCACCGCTGGCCGTTCCCGGAGGACCGCTACGACCTCCAGGGGCTCCCGAGGAACCTCCGCGACGTGCCGCCGGCCCAGGTCCGGGCCGGGGTCCACAAGGGCCTCTCCGAACTGGCCGCCCGCGCCCTGTTCGACCACCCGCCGCACCACGCCGAGCCGATCGCCACCCCCGAGGAGCTGGCCAAGGCGATCGCGCTGATGCCGCGCATCCGCCAGCCCGAGCCCGAACTGCCGGTCTTCGCCGCCCCGCCGCGGCACAACACCCACGCGCTGCCCACCGCGCCCAACCCGACCCGGGTGGTGGCGGCCCCCGGCACGGGGCCGACCCCGATGGCGGCCGCCCCGGCGCGGCGCACCGGGCGGCGGCTGCGCCGGGTGGTCAAGGTGACGGCGTGGACGGTCGCGCTCGGCGCCATCGGCGTCGCCTCCTGGCAGCTGGTGGACAACCTGCGCGGCACCGGCCCCGCCGTCGCGGCCCCCCAGCCCAGCAACACCTCCGCCTCCCCCACCACCCACGCGGCCCCGCGCACACCGGTGCCGATCCCGGTCAAGGAGGCGTTCGACTACAACCCGCTGGGCACGTCCCCGCAGGGCAAGGACTCCCTCCCCAACGCCATCGACGGCAAGCCCGACACCGAGTGGACCAGCGGCTGGTACAACGACCCGTTCGGTCCCAAGCCGCCGGCCAAGGAGGGCATCGGCCTGCTGCTCGACCTCGGCACGCAGCAGCCGGTCTCGTCGGTGAACGTGCAGTTCGGCACCGCCACCACGGCCGAGCTGCGGATCCCCGGACCGGGGGTCACCGGCGACCCGATGGCCGCCAAGCCCGGGGACTTCACGGTCGCGGGCAAGAAGGCCGGCACCGCGGTCGAGTACAACCTGGACAACCCGGTCACCACCCGCTACCTCTTGATCTGGCTGACCGGCCTGTCGAAGGATTCGGACGGGAAGTACCGCGGCCACGTCGCGGAGGTCCGGGTCTCCGGCTGAGCCGACCCGGGACGGCGGCAGCGGCGGGGACGGCGGCGGGGCACGGACGGCGAGGGGTGGCAGTGGCGGACGACGGACCGGAGCGGACCGACGACGACGCGGCGCTCCTCGCCCGGCACGTCTGCGGCGACCGGGAGGCCTTCGGCCTGTTGGTGAACCGCCACCGAGACCGGCTCTGGGCGGTCGCCCTGCGCACCCTCGGCGACCGCGAGGAGGCCGCCGACGCCCTGCAGGACGCCCTGGTGTCCGCGTTCCGCGCCGCCCACACGTTCCAGGGCCGCTCGGCCGTCACCACCTGGCTGCACCGGATCGTGGTGAACGCCTGTCTGGACCGCGCCCGCCGGGCGGCCGGCCGCCGCACCAAGCCGCTCGACGACGACCCCCGGCGGCTGGACGCGCTGGTGGGCTCGTCCGAGCCGGCCGACTCCCCGGTGGTCCGCGCCGAGGTGCACCGCGAGGTGACCGCCGCGCTCGCCGAGCTGCCCGCCGAACAACGGGCGGCCCTGGTCCTGGTCGACATGCAGGGCTACCCGGTCGCCGAGGCCGCGGAACTGCTCGGGGTGCCGGTCGGGACGGTGAAGAGCCGCTGCGCCCGGGGCCGGGCCCGGCTGCTGCCGCTGGTCCGCCACCTCCGCGAGGAGGCCGCCGGTGTTTCACGTGAAACACCGCCCGCCCGGGGGCCGGCGTCCGCACCCGCCCCGGCCGACGCGGGGCCACCGGCACGGGCGCAGAAGCCGCCCGCCGCGAGCGGTCCGTCCGGGAACCCACCCGGCCCGCGGACCGTCACAGGGACAGCCCCGGACACCGCCCGGCCGATTCTGGAAGGAGATGCGAGCACGCGATGACCGCACCCCTCTCCTCCCCCGACCCCGCACCCGCCACCGGACCGCACCCCTCGGTCGACGAGCTGGCCGACCTCGCCGAGGGACTGGTCGAGCCCGCCGACGCCGCCGGGGCGCTCCGCCGGCACCTGGCCGACTGCGCCGAGTGCCGGGAGACCGCCGACGCACTGGCCGAGGTGCGGACGCTGCTCGGCGCGGCCGAGGCCCCGCCCGTGCCCGCCGACGTCGCCGCCCGGATCGACGCCGCCCTCGCCGCGGCCGCGGCCGAGCAGGACGAGTCCGCAGCCGCCCAGGACGAGTCGGCGGCTGCCCACCGCACCCCCGGGAACGCCCTCCGGGGCCCCGGGAAGGACACCGCGGCGCCCCGGCCCCCCCACGTCACCCCGACCCCGGGAACACCGGCCGAGACCCCCTCCAGGGCGCCGGCCGGGCACCCGGGCGCTACCACCGGCCCCGGACGTCCCCGCACCCGGCGCCGGCGCGCCGCCCTGCTGCTCGGTTCGGTCGCCGCACTGCTCGCGGTCGGCCTCGGCGGCACCTTCCTGGCCCTGACCGCCGGGGCCGACCGGAAGCTCCAGGACACCAGCACGGTCTCGGCCGGCAGCCCCGCCGCCGGCCACGTCCTCCCCGGCAGCCCCGCCGTCCCGGGCACCAAGGAGGACACCGGGGGCGCCGACCCGGACCACGGCGGCGGGACGGCCTACCGCGACGAACTGCTCGCCGCACAGGTCCAACTGCTGCTCGCCGGCCGAGGGAGCGGCACCGGGACCGCCGCACCGCCCGCCGACACGCCCGACACGCCCGGCACTCCCGTCAAGCCGTCACGGCCGCCCGAGGCCTCCGGCGCGACCGCCGTACCGCCCGCCGACACCCAGGGCCTGACCGGCGGCGGACGCTCCACCCCGACCTGCCCGGCCCCCGCCACCGGCCCGCTGCTGGCGACCGACCTGGGCAGCTACGGGGGCACGCCCGCCGAGGTCCTCGTCTACGGACTGCCCGGCCGGACGGACCAGGTCGACGTGTACCTCCGCGCACCCCGATGCGGTCCGGTCCTGCTGCACCGCGTGGTTCCCTCCCGCTGACCGGTGGTTCCCGTGCGATCCACGCTCCGGCCCGTCCGACACTCCCACAGTGCGGGCGGCTGGTACTGATCCGCCTGGGAATGCGAGACACTGGTCAGTCGTTGTCCCGGGCGGCGGAGCAGGACCGCCCTCCCCGCAGCAAACGCGGGTCGCGATGCGAACCAGGAGATGCAGTGAGCGACGTCCGTAACGTGATCATCATCGGTTCCGGCCCGGCCGGCTACACGGCTGCGCTCTACACGGCCCGGGCTGCCCTCAAGCCCCTGGTCTTCGAGGGCGCCGTCACCGCCGGTGGTGCCCTGATGAACACCACCGAGGTCGAGAACTTCCCCGGCTTCCGGGACGGCATCATGGGCCCCGAGCTGATGGACAACATGCGGGCGCAGGCCGAGCGGTTCGGCGCCGAGCTGATCCCGGACGACATCGTCTCGGTCGACCTCACCGGCGACGTCAAGACCGTCACCGACTCCGAGGGCAACGTCCACAAGGCCCGCGCCGTGATCGTCACCACCGGTTCCCAGCACCGCAAGCTCGGTCTGCCGAACGAGGACAAGCTCTCCGGGCGCGGCGTGTCCTGGTGTGCCACCTGTGACGGCTTCTTCTTCCGCGACCAGGACATCGCGGTGGTCGGCGGCGGCGACACCGCGCTGGAGGAGGCGACCTTCCTCTCCCGCTTCGCCCGCAGCGTGAAGGTCATCCACCGCCGCGACAGCCTGCGCGCCTCCAAGGCGATGCAGGAGCGCGCCTTCGCCGACGAGAAGATCAGCTTCGAGTGGGACAGCGCGGTCGAGTCCATCCACGGCGACCCGAAGCTGACCGGCGTCACCCTGCGCGACACCACCACCGGCGAGACCCGGGAGCTGCCGGTCACCGGCCTCTTCATCGCGATCGGCCACGACCCGCGCACCGACCTCTTCAAGGGCCAGCTGGAGCTCGACGCCGAGGGCTACCTCAAGGTCGACGCCCCCTCCACCCGGACCAACGTCCCGGGCGTCTTCGCGGCCGGCGACGTCGTCGACCACACCTACCGCCAGGCGATCACCGCCTCCGGCACCGGCTGCTCCGCCGCGCTGGACGCCGAGCGCTACCTGGCGTCGCTGGCCGACCTGGAGGCCCAGGCCGCCGCCGTCGCGGTCTGAGCCCCGCACACCGAACAGCCCTCGCGGGGGTGTTTCACGTGAAACACCCCCGCTTCCAGAAGCCCGGCTCAGGCCAGGCAGGAAACAGAACGGGCCCGCCCGTTGTTCTCCTGGCAGCAGCCCCCTCCGTTCGATCCCGAGGAGTTCCCGTGGCCGGCGCCACCACCACCGTCACCGACGCGACGTTCAAGGCCGATGTCCTGGACAGCGACAAGCCCGTCCTGGTCGACTTCTGGGCCACCTGGTGCGGCCCGTGCCGCCAGGTCGCCCCGATCCTCGACGAGATCGCCGCAGAGAACGCCGACAAGCTGACCATCGCCAAGCTCGATGTCGACGCCAACCAGGAGACCGCCGCACAGTACGGCGTCATCTCGATCCCGACCCTGATCCTCTACAAGGGCGGCGAGCCGGTGAAGCAGATCACCGGTGCCCGTCCGAAGGCCGCGCTGCTGCGGGAGCTGGACGGCCTCATCTAGGTCCCGCTCCACCGGACGCCACGAGGGCGGGGTTCCCCCACGGAGGGGAGCCCCGCCCTCGTCGTGTCCCTGCGTCGTCCGCCCGCTCCCGCACGAGAGACGCCTCCGGGCCGCCGTACCGGCGCGTCGCCGTGCCGCTCAGAACGGCCGAAGCGCAGGCTCCTTCCGCCCGCCCAGCAACCGCTCCAGCGCGCCCTCGACGTCCCCCCGCCAGGAGAGCGTGGCCCGCGCCTCCAGCCGCAGCCGCGGGTACCGGAAGTGCGGCCGGACGGTCTTGAAGCCCACCGCCAGCAGGTGCTCGGCCGGCAGCACGCAGCTGACCGGCTGCCGCCCCACCGCGCCGAACGCCTCGATCGCCCGGAACCCCCGCCCCAGCAGGTCCTTGGCCACCGTCTGCACCAGCACCCGCCCGATTCCCTGCCGCTGGTAGCCCGGCAGCACGCGGCTGACCATCAGCTGGACGGCGTCCGAGGAGACCGGGCTGGTCGGGAAGGACTGCGAGCGCGGGACGTAGGCGGGCGGGGCGTAGAGCACGAACCCGGCGGGCTGGTCGTCCACGTAGACGATCCGGCCGCAGGAGCCCCACTCCAGCAGGACGGCGGAGATCCACCCCTCCTTCTCCAGCTCCGGCTTGCCGGACTCGACCGCCGCCCGCCCACTGACCGGGTCCAGCTCCCAGAACACGCAGGACCGGCAGGTCGTCGGCAGGTCCGCGAGGTTGTCCAGTGTCAGCGGAACGATCCGGCGTCCCATGCCCCGCACCTCCTCGTCCACTCCACAGTCGAGCATTCCCCCGAACGCCGATGGGTGCATGTTTCACGTGAAACAGCGCTCACGTGAACCATGCACCCATCGTGTGCCGCTTCGGTGCGGCTCAGCCCTGCGAGAGTCGCAAGCCGTCCTCGCCCGGTGCCAGGCTGTCCAGGATCCGGTTCAGGTCCTCCACCGAGCCGAACTCCAGGACGACCTTGCCCTTGCCCAGCTTTCCGCCGCGCTGCGAGACCTCGACCTTGACCCGGGTGTCGAACCGGTCGGAGAGCCGGCTCGCGAGGTCGTTGAAGGCCGGTGAGAGCAGCTTGCCCGCCTTGGGCCCGGCCGAGCGCTTGGGCCTCGGCTCCTGCCCGCTCATCAGCACGACGAGTTCCTCGGTGGTCCGCACCGAGAGCCCCTCCGCGATGATCCGCCTGGCCAGCTCCTCCTGCTGCTCGGGATCCGCCACGCCGAGCAGCGCGCGGGCGTGCCCGGCCGTCAGCGTCCCGGCCGCCACCCTCCGCTGGACTCCCGGCGAGAGCTTCAGCAGCCGCAGCGTGTTGGAGACGTGCGAGCGCGAGCGACCGATCCGGTCCGCCAGCTCGTCGTGGGTGCAGGAGAAGTCCCGCAGCAGCTGGTCGTAGGCCGCGGCCTCCTCCAGCGCGTTCAGCTCCGCCCGGTGGAGGTTCTCCAGCAGCGCGTCCAGCAGCAGCTTGTCGTCCTCGGTGGCCCGGACGATCGCCGGGATCAGCTCCAGCCCGGCCTCCCGGGAGGCCCGCCAGCGCCGCTCGCCCATGATGAGCTCGAAGCGCTCGGGCGACACCTGCCGCACCACGACCGGCTGGAGCAGGCCCACCTCCTTGATGGAGGTGATCAGCTCGGCCAGCTTGTCCTCGTCGAAGACCTCGCGCGGCTGGCGCGGGTTGCGGGTGATCGCGTCCAGCGGCAGCTCGGCGAAGTAGGCGCCGACCGGCTGGGCCGGCCCGGCAGCGGCGTCGGCGCGCTCCCCGTCGGCCAGCTCGCGCCGGCTCTCCACCGCCGCCTTGGCCGCCACCGTGCCACGGCTGGTCGGCAGGACCGGCACCGCGGCCGGCGCGGCGGCCCCGGGGGCCGCCACCGGGGCCGGTGCGGGCGGGATCGCCCCGGGCTGCGCCGCCCCACCGTCCGCCGGCGCGGCGGTGCGGATCAGCGCCTCAAGCCCTCGTCCCAGACCCCTGCGACCACTCACCGATTGCCCTCCGTCGTGCCGTGCTGTGCCATCGGGGCATCCTGCCCCGGTCGGGTGTGCTGCTCGCGGTCCCGCTGCTGCCCCACCAACGAGCCGTTGCCCGCTGCGGACACCGCCCGCAGCGCGAGCTCCCGGGCCGCCTCCAGGTAGGAGAGCGCGCCGGTGGAGCCCGGATCGTAGGTGAGCACCGTCTGACCGTAGCTGGGCGCCTCCGAGACACGGACCGAGCGCGGGATGGCGGTGTGCAGCACCTCCTGCGGGAAGTGCGTCCGGACCTCCTCGGCCACCTGGGCGGCCAGCCTGGTCCGGGCGTCGTACATGGTGAGCAGGATGGTGGAGACGTGCAGCACCGGGTTGAGGTGCGCCCGGACCAGCTCGACGTTGCGCAGCAGCTGACCGAGGCCCTCCAGCGCGTAGTACTCGCACTGGATCGGGATCAGCACCTCCTGGCCGGCCACCATGGCGTTGACCGTCAGCAGGCCCAGCGAGGGCGGGCAGTCGATCAGGATGTAGTCCAGCGGCTGCTCGTACGCGGCGATGGCGCGCTGGAGCCGGCTCTCGCGGGCCACCAGCGAGACCAGCTCGATCTCCGCACCGGCGAGGTCGATGGTGGCGGGGACGCAGAACAGCCCCTCCACGTCGACCACCGGCTGCACCACGTCGGCCAGCGGCTTGCCCTCCACCAGGACGTCGTAGATCGACGGCACCTCGGCGTGGTGGTCGATGCCGAGCGCGGTGGAGGCGTTGCCCTGCGGGTCGAGGTCGACGACCAGGACGCGCAGGCCGTGCATGGCCAGTGCGGCAGCGAGGTTGACTGTGGTCGTGGTCTTGCCGACCCCGCCCTTCTGGTTGGCCACCACCATCACCCGGGTGGCGGCGGGCCTGGGCAGACCCTCCCCCGCCCGGCCGATGGCCTGGACCGCAGCCTGGGCAGCACGCGCGATGGGCGTGTCATCGATCTGGTCGATGGTCTCCGAGTCCTGCATGGGGGTCAGTGTTTCACGTGAAACCGGAGCGGCAACAGTCGCCGCCCGGCTGCGAGAGAGGATTCCCGAGAGGAGAGAGCGACGTTTCACGTGAAACACCATGCCCGCAATGTCGGATTTCTGACGGTGCGACACTCCGGTGTTCCGGCAGTCTCCTGTCGGCCGCCCGGCCGTCACCGGGAAGCCGAACGGGCGGGCGGCCGGTGGCCACCCGCCCGTGTCGAGCGTCACTCCGGGGTCAGCGGCTCCGGCGCCGACCGCCCCGGGGCCGCTCACCGGTACGCGCCGCACCGGCGCCGGCACGGCCGGCCCTGGCCGCCGCCTTGGCCCGACGGGTCGCCGCCCGCACGCCACCGGGGCTCTCCCCCGCCTTGACCTGGACCACCCGGGTCGAGGTCTCCAGGGTGCCCTCACCGACCGAGATCACCGACCACTCGACCGCGCCCAGCTTGGCCAGGCCGGCCCGCGAGTCCGCCAGCTCCTGCTCGGCGCTGTCGCCCTTGAGCGCCAGCATCTGGCCGTGCGGGCGGAGCAGCGGCAGGCCCCAGCCCGCCAGCCGCTCCAGCGGAGCGACCGCCCGGGCGGTCACCACGTCCACCGCGAGCTTGCCGACCATCTCCTCGGCCCTGCCGCGCAGCACCGTGACGTTCTCCAGGCCCAGCTCACGGACGACCTCCTCCAGGAAGGTGGTCCGGCGCAGCAGCGGCTCCAGCAGCGTCACCGAGACGTCCGGACGGGCGAGCGCCACCGGGATGCCCGGCAGGCCGGCGCCGGAGCCGACGTCGCAGAGCGTCGTCCCGCCCGGCAGCAGCTCGGCGAGGACGGCGCAGTTCAGTACGTGGCGGTCCCAGAGCCGGGGCACCTCCCGCGGGCCGATCAGCCCACGGGTGACGCCCGCACTGGCCAGCAGCTCGGTGTAGCGGACCGCGGCGTCGTACCGCTCGCCGAAGACCTCCCGGGCCACGGCCGGCGGCGCGGGCGGCGCCGCGGGGGCCGGACGATCCCCGGCGGCCGTGCCCTCGGCACCCGGCACTCCGGCACCCGTCTCCGGCCCGCCGGCAGCCGCGCTCTCCGTGTCCATCTCGACCTCTCCGCTCCCCGGATCCACCGACCCGCTCTCCGCACACCGTTTCACGTGAAACATCTTTCGCCGGACCAACGCCCCGCGAAGGGACGACGACCCCGTCCGCGCACGGCGGACGGGGTCGAGTCCTCTGAAGCGTGCCGGCCGCCGAGGCAGCCGGTCGTCGACCTGCCGGTCAGACCGGCAGCACGACCACGCACCGCTGGGGCTCCTCGCCCTCGGACTCGCTGCGCAGACCTGCCGCGGCGACCGCGTCGTGGACGACCTTGCGCTCGAACGGCGTCATGGGACGCAGCTTGACCTGCTCCCCCGAGCCCTTCACCTGCTCCGCGGCCTTGGCCCCGAGCTCGGCCAGCTCCTCGCGCTTGCGGGCCCGGAACCCGGCGATGTCCAGCATCAGGCGGCTGCGCTCGCCGGTCTCCCGGTGGACGGCCAACCGGGTCAGCTCCTGCAGTGCCTCCAGCACCTCGCCGTCCTGGCCGACCAGACGCTGCAGGGAACGGTCGTTGCCTTCGCCGACGATGGAGACCAGGGCGCGATCGCCCTCGACGTCCATGTCGATGTCACCGTCGAGGTCGGCGATGTCGAGCAGACCCTCCAGGTAGTCCGCCGCGATGTCGCCCTCCTGCTCCAGCCGGGCGACGACGTTCTCGTCGGTGCTGGCGACGGCCTCGGCCTCGACGGCGGAGGTGGTGCCTTCCGTCACTGATGGACTCCTTCGGAGATGGGCCCGGGTGGTGGGCCGGTAACGAGGTTCGGGGGACCGCTGGAACAGGCCGGGGCCGGACGGGTCAGGACTTCTTCTTCGGCCGCTGCCCGCCGCCGCCGCGCTTCGGCTGCTGCCGGGCGGGGCCCGACCTGGCGCCGGCGGGCCGGGCCGCGGTCTGCTTGGCAGCGGCCGGCGGCGTGTCCGCCGGGGCGGCGTCCGAGGGCTCCTGCGCCGGCGTCTCCGCGGGGGCGTCCTTGGTGAGGCTGGTCGTCGGGGCAGCGTGCTGGCGCTGCGACTTGGTCTGCTTCCGCGGCTGCTGGCGGCGTACCTGCACCGACTCCTCGACCACGGCGTCGGCGGTCGCGGCGGACTTCTTGGCCGGCAGGAGGCCCCACAGCGGACCGGTGATGACCGAGCCGTCCGGGTTCAGCCGGCCCGCCTTCTTGAGGCGGTCCTGGCGCTCGTCCCAGGCCTTGCTGCCCGGCGTCGGGTTGTTCCGGATGACGATCAGCTGCTGGCCCATCGACCAGACGTTGGTGGTCAGCCAGTAGACGAGCACACCGACGGGGAAGTTGATGCCCATCACGGCGAACATGATCGGGAAGACGTACATCAGCATCTTCTGCTGCTGCATGAACGGCGTCTTGACCGTGAGGTCCATGTTCTTCGTCATCAGCTGGCGCTGGGTGACGAACTGCGACAGCGACATCAGGATGATCATCACTGCGACGACGATCTTGACGCTGACCTCGGGGCTGCCCACGAAGGTGGCCGAGAGCGGGGCACCGAAGATGTGGGCCTGCTGGGCGCTGTTGAGCAGGGTGCCGTCGATGACCCCGATCGGCTTGCCGTCGGCGACCTTGGCGAGCACGCCGTAGAGCGCGGTGAAGAACGGCGCCTGCACGAGGATGGGAAGGCAGCTGGAGAACGGGTTGGTACCCGCCTCCTTGTACAGCTTCATCATCTCTTCGGACTGGCGCTGGCGGTCGTTCTTGTACCGCTCCTGGATGGCCTTCATCTTCGGCTGGATCGCCTGCATGGCCCGGGTCGCCTTGATCTGCTTCACGAAGAGCGGGATCAGGCAGATCCGGATGACGACCACCATCGAGGCGATGGCCAGACCCCAGGCCCAGCCACCGTTCGGATCGAAAACGTGGCTGTACAGCGAGTGGAACTGGACGATGATCCAGGACACCGCTGTGTACAGGGGGTTGAGGAAGGAGAAGGTCACCGGTCAGGCTCCTTGGACATTGGGATTGGCCCCACGGGGCCAATGGTCGCCGGGCCCTCTGGGTCCGGACCGGCGGGGGGCATGATCACCGGCTGGTCTGCGGCGGACCGGCTCTTCAGCAGGTCGCGCAACCGGCGGTGCCATACCGGGTGCCTGCGCGGCGGAACATGGTCGACCCCACCGGGCGTCCACGGATTGCAACGCAGGATGCGCCACGCGGTCAGGCCGCCGCCCTTCACCGCCCCGTGCACCTTCACGGCCTCGTAGCCGTAGTGCGAGCAGGAGGGGTAGTAGCGGCAGACCGGACCGAGCAGTGGGCTGATGGTCCACTGGTAGACCCTGATCAAACCCATCAGCAGGTACTTCATCGCCCTGCTCCCGTCGGCGCCGCAACGGCGTGCTCGGCCTTGAGCAGCCGTTTGAGCGCCGCGTCCAGGTCGCGTTCGAGCTCCTGGTACGAGGCGGACGCGGCTTGGGGCAGCGCACGCACCACTATCAGGCTACCGGCGGGCAGCCGGGACAGACGATCACGCACAAGGTGGCGCAGCCGGCGCTTGACCAGGTTGCGGATGACCGCCGGGCCAACGGCCTTGCTCACGACGAAACCCGCACGCGCCGAAGGGGTCCCCTCGGCGACGTGCGGGTGGGAGTCGCTGGCCCGGTCGGTCCGGCCCCCCTGGGCGTCCTCTCTGGCGAGATGGACGACCAGTAGGGGCCTACCGGCCCGGCGACCGCGTTTGACTGCGGTCGCGAAGTCCTGGCGCCGCCGCAGCCGATTCTCGGAGGGCAGCACAACAGACTCTGGTGCGGATCAGGCGGACAGGCTGGTGCGGCCCTTGCCACGGCGGGCAGCCAGGATGGCGCGGCCGGCGCGGGTACGCATACGCAGCCGGAAGCCGTGGGTCTTGGCGCGACGACGGTTGTTCGGCTGGAAGGTGCGCTTGCTCACTCGGGGGCTCCTGAGGTGAATCGTAGGATGACGGGTAGATCGCTTGGCCGTCACCGTGCGTCCGCGTGATCTCCCCTGATTCGGAAATCCGGCCCATCACCCCAGTTCGGCTGGGGTTCTGGGCAATCCACGGCGCCCGTGCTGCGCGCCTTATGGAGCGGGTGGACCCGCGGACATGCGGCAGCGGCCATCGACAACTCGACCTGGTTACGGTACGCGGGACGGGGCACGAGGGTCAAACCAGCCGCTTGTCCGCGCCCCTCCCGGGGCGTCCGCCCCGCCCTTTGCCCACAGCCTGTGGACAACGACTTGATCCGGCTCTGTTCGCTGACTACCGTTGCAGGACTTGTCTGGTTTGTTCTTCGGTAACGGACCACGATCCACAGATCCTTGATCCACCACCCCTGCTGGAGCCGCGGGGAACCGAGAAAGCGTGCACCAGTGGCTGATGTCAACAGCGACCTCGTCCCTGTCTGGGCAAGGGTCGTCGAGCGGCTGGTCGGCGACCCGGACGTCGGGGAGATGGACAAGCAGTGGGTGCAGCGCACCCAACCGATGTGGATGATGCACGACACCGCCCTGCTGGCGACCCCCAACGAGCGGGCCAAGCAGGTGCTGGAGGGTCGGCTGCTCCCGCAGCTGACCGAGGCCCTCAGCCGCGAGCTCAGCCGTCCGGTCCGGATCGCCGTGATGGTCGACGCCAACGCCGTGGCCCCCTTCCCCGTGCCGGCCGAGCCGCCGGCCTCCGAGCCGTACCCCCCGCAGACCGGCGGCGCCGACTACGGACGGCCCGCGTACGAGCGCCCCTACGAGTCGGACCACGGCCGCGACCAGTACGGCCACGACCAGTACGGCGGCGGCTACCCCGAGCACCCGGCGCCCTCGTACGGCGGCGGGGCCGGGGGCGGGTACGGCGTGCCGTCCCGGCAGCAGGACTGGGACGAGGAGCAGGGGCGCTCCGGCTACCCCGAGCCGTCCCCGGAGTACCGCGAGGACTACCGGGACGACTACCGCCAGGCGGAGTCCCAGCGCCCCTCGCCCCGCCCCGCCGTGCCCGGGCCGCCCTCGACCACGCAGGGCGACCTGTTCGGCGGCGCGTACGGCCCCGGCCCCGGCGAGCACCCGCGGACCGGCTCCGGCCGCCGCGCCCCCACGGGCCGCCCGCCCGGCGGACGCTCGGCGGAGAAGGCCCCGACCGACCGCGGCGCCGAGCGCGCCACCGACCGCCAGGCGGTGCCCGGGGTGCCGGCCCCGCCCGGCGGTCCCCCGGCAGGGGGCTCCCGCAAGGACGAGCCGGCCGCCCGGCTGAACCCCAAGTACCTCTTCGACACCTTCGTCATCGGCGCGAGCAACCGGTTCGCGCACGCGGCCGCGGTGGCCGTCGCCGAGGCTCCGGCCAAGGCGTACAACCCGCTCTTCATCTACGGCGAGTCCGGACTGGGCAAGACCCACCTGCTGCACGCCATCGGGCACTACTCCCGCAGCCTCTTCCCGGGCACCCGGGTGCGCTACGTGTCCTCGGAGGAGTTCACCAACGAGTTCATCAACTCGATCCGGGACGGCAAGGCGGACACCTTCCGCAAGCGGTACCGGGACATGGACATCCTGCTCGTGGACGACGTGCAGTTCCTGGCGAGCAAGGAGTCCACGCAGGAGGAGTTCTTCCACACCTTCAACACCCTGCACAACGCCAACAAGCAGATCGTCCTCTCCTCCGACCGGCCGCCCAAGTTGCTGACCACGCTGGAGGACCGGCTCCGCAACCGCTTCGAGTGGGGGCTGATCACCGACGTCACCCCGCCGGAGCTGGAGACCCGCATCGCGATCCTGCGCAAGAAGGCGATCCAGGAGCAACTGAACGCCCCCGCGGACGTGTTGGAGTTCATCGCGTCCCGGATCACCCGGAACATCCGGGAGTTGGAGGGCGCGTTGATCCGGGTCACCGCCTTCGCCAACCTCAACCGGGCGCCGGTCGACCTGGAGCTGGCCGGCATCGTCCTCAAGGACCTCATCCCGGGCGGCGACGAGGACGCGGGGCCGGAGATCACCGCGCAGGTCATCATGCAGCAGACCGCCGCCTACTTCGGGCTGGGTGTGGACGACCTCTGCGGATCCTCCCGCAGCCGCGTACTGGTGACGGCCCGTCAGATCGCGATGTACCTGTGCCGGGAGCTCACCGACCTCTCGCTGCCGAAGATCGGCGCGCAGTTCGGCGGTCGCGACCACACCACGGTGATGCACGCCGACCGCAAGATCCGGTCGCTGATGGCCGAGCGGCGCTCGATCTACAACCAGGTCACCGAACTCACCAACCGCATCAAGAGCTAGCCGGAGCCGCCGCACGGGCCCGTCCGCCGGGGCGGGCCCGGCAGTGGCAGTGGCGGCCGCAGGTGGCCGGAAAAGGGCGTCAGGAGCGATCCTGACGCCCTTTCGGCATGTTCGAGGTGTGCGCGGGCCTCCGACGGGGCAGGCATGTCCTGCGACGGATGCACCGCCAGTCCACAGCCCGCGCCGAACATCTGACCAGGGATTCGAACACCCCGGGCGCGCAGGGCCGGAATCCACAGGCCGGACCGGGTTCCCGTCGTCCACAGGCCCGGGAGCCGTGAGTTATCCAGAATTCCTCCACAGGCCCGCCACCGCTACGCTCTTCCGCGCAGGTCAGGTGCCTGTGGACTTGTGCACAACCGTTGTCCACAGCCTGTGGACAATTGTCGGCCCGTCAGTAGGCCATCCGGGTTGTCCACCGGTTGTCCCCAGGAGAGCCCCGGTTATCCCCAGGTTGTCCACAGGCGTGTCCACAGTTCGACAACCTTCCGCAGCCGTTCACGCCCAGGTGTGAAAGGCGTCACGAAATGTTGACCGGGGCCCGTGGATAACCGGGCCCGGATCTGGGGACGGAGCTGGGGATAACCTGTGGATACTCAGCGTGCCCTGTGGGTAACGCTCCGCCGTCCACAGCGGGGCCTGCTCGTCCACAGGCCCGGTCCACACCCCCTGTGGACAAAAAACCTGGTCTGACCTGCGCAAACAGGGTTATCCACGGTTTCCACAGGCCCTACTACTACCACTACACCTATAGACCGTTCGATGAGCTCAAAAGTGGGTGGGGCCGAAATCTGTGGACAACCGCTCACCGACATCCGTTCGACTTGCTTCCGCCCGTCTGCCCCGTCTGTCGGTGGAGTACGTCAGACTGTCCTCGGCGACTGGACACGGAGCGGCAGAGCTCGGCGGCCAGGCGGACCGAAGACCAAGATCAGAAGAACCAGACGTGCGAGCGGGAGCGCTCGATCCAGGAGGCGGTTACCGGTGAAGTTCCGGGTGGAGCGTGACGTCCTCGCGGAGGCGGTGGCCTGGGCGGCCCGCAGCCTCCCGGCACGGCCGCCGGTGCCGGTGCTGGCGGGCCTGCTGCTGACGGCACAGGACGGCAGCCTGGCCCTGTCCGGCTTCGACTACGAGGTCTCGGCCCGGGTCGGGCTGGAGGCCGACATCGAGGAGGCCGGCACCGTGCTGGTCTCCGGCCGGCTGCTGAACGACATCTCGCGGAACCTGCCCAACAGGCCCGTGGAGTTCTCCACCGACGGCCAGCGGGTCAGCGTGGTCTGCGGCAGCTCGCGGTTCACCCTCCCCACCCTCCCGGTGGACGAGTACCCCGCCCTGCCCCAGATGCCGACGGCGACCGGCACCGTCTCCGGCGACGTCTTCGCCTCCGCGGTGAGCCAGGCCGCCGTGGCCGCGGGCCGCGACGACACCCTGCCGGTGCTCACCGGTGTGCGGGTCGAGATCGAGGGCGACCGGATCACCCTGGCCGCCACCGACCGCTACCGCTTCGCCGTCCGCGAGCTGCTGTGGAAGCCCGAGCAGTCCGACATCTCCGCGGTCGCCCTGGTGCCGGCGAAGACCCTGCAGGACATCGCCAAGTCCCTGGGCAGCGGCGACACCGTCTCGATCGCCCTCTCCTCCGGCGGCGCCGGCGAGGGTCTGATCGGCTTCGAGGGTGCCGGCCGGCGGACCACGACCCGCCTGCTGGAGGGCGAGTTCCCGAAGTACCGCAGCCTCTTCCCGACCGAGTTCAACGCGATCGCGGCGATCCAGACGCAGCCCTTCCTGGAGGCGCTCAAGCGCGTCTCGCTGGTCGCCGAGCGCAACACCCCGGTCCGGCTGAACTTCGAGGAGGGCGTGCTCACGCTGGAGGCCGGCTCGGGCGACGACGCGCAGGCCACCGAGCGGATCGACGCCTCCCTGGAGGGCGACGCCATCTCGATCGCCTTCAACCCGGGCTACCTGGAGGAGGGCCTCAAGGCCATCGACTCCGCCTACGCCCAGCTGAGCTTCACCACCCCGACCAAGCCCGCGCTGCTCAGCGGCAAGGCCTCGGTGGACGCCGAGGCGGACGAGGCCTACCAGTACCTGATCATGCCGGTCCGCCTCTCCGGCTGACGCCGGGCCGTCACCCACAGCCCTGTGAACAAACCTGTGGAAGTCTCCCCCGGTCGGCCCGACCGCGGGGAGGCCTCCGCGCTTCAGCACGTAGGCTCGGGGAGGCGCGGCAACGGCGCCGCCCGCAGGGACGTCACCACAGGTAAGGATTAGGTCATGGAGCTCGGCCTCATCGGTCTCGGCAAGATGGGCGGCAACATGCGCGAGCGGATCCGCCGCGCCGGCCACACCGTCATCGGCTACGACCGCAACCCCGACATCTCCGACGTCGAGAGCCTTCAGGAGCTGGTCTCCAAGCTCCAGGCCCCGCGCGTCGTCTGGGTCATGGTCCCGGCGGGTGCCGCGACCCAGGCCACCGTGGACGAGCTGGCCGAGCTGCTCTCCCCCGGCGACGTGGTGGTGGACGGCGGGAACTCCCGCTGGACCGACGACGTCAAGCACGCCGAGGCGCTCGCCGCCAAGGAGATCGGCTTCGTCGACTGCGGCGTCTCCGGCGGCGTCTGGGGCCTGGAGAACGGCTACGCGCTGATGTACGGCGGCCAGGCCGAGCACGTCGCGAAGGTCCAGCCCGTCTTCGACGCGCTCAAGCCCGAGGGCGACTTCGGCTCCGTGCACGCGGGTGCGGTCGGCGCCGGCCACTTCGCCAAGATGGTCCACAACGGCATCGAGTACGCGATGATGCAGGCCTTCGCCGAGGGCTGGGAGCTGCTGGAGGCGGCCCCCGAGGTCACCGACGTCCGCGAGGTCTTCCGCAGCTGGCAGGAGGGCACCGTGATCCGCTCCTGGCTGCTGGACCTGGCCGTCCGCGCCCTCGACGACGACGAGCACCTGGCCAAGCTCAAGGGCTGGGCCGCCGACTCCGGCGAGGGCCGCTGGACCGTCGAGGCGGCGATCGACCACGCCGTGCCGCTGCCGGCCATCACCGCGTCGCTGTTCGCCCGCTTCGCCTCCCGCCAGGACGACTCGCCGCAGATGAAGATGATCGCCGCGCTGCGCAACCAGTTCGGCGGCCACGCGGTGGAGTCCAAGTAGTCCCGCAGTCCCCACCCGGGTGGTCCCACCGGGTTCTCCACAGAAGGCGAGCGCAGTCCACAGTCATGCACGTCGCGCATCTGTCGCTCGCCGACTTCCGTTCCTACGCCCGGGCCGAGGTCTCCCTCGACCCGGGCGTGACGGCGTTCGTGGGTCCCAACGGCCAGGGCAAGACCAACCTGGTCGAGGCGGTCGGCTACCTCGCCACCCTCGGCAGCCACCGCGTCGCCACCGACGCCCCGCTGATCAGGCTGGGCGCCGAGCGGGCCGTGGTGCGCGCCTCCGTGGTCGCCGGCACCCGCACCACCCTGGTCGAGCTGGAGATCACCCCCGGCAAGGCCAACCGGGCCCGGATCAACCGCTCGGACAACGTCCGGCCGCGCGACGTGCTGGGCCTGCTGCGCACCGTGCTCTTCGCCCCCGAGGACCTCGCGCTGGTGAAGGGCGACCCCGGTGAGCGACGGCGGTTCCTGGACGAGCTGCTGACCGCCCGCGCTCCCCGGCTGGCCGGCGTCCGGCAGGACTACGAGCGGGTGCTCAAGCAACGCAACGCCCTGCTGAAGACCGCCGCGATGGCCCGCCGGGCCGGCGGCGGCAAGGGCGCCGACCTCTCCACCCTGGAGGTCTGGGACGGTCACCTGGCCCGGTCCGGCGCCGAGCTGACCGCCTTCCGGATCCAGCTGGTGGCCGCCCTCCAGCCGCTGGTCACGGCCGCCTACGGGCAGCTGGCACCGGGTGGCGGCGAGACGGTCCTGGAGTACCGCAGCTCCTTCGAGGGCGAACTGCCCGGCAGTCGCGAGCAGGCCGAGGAACAGCTGCTCCAGGCCCTGCGGACGGTCCGCAAGCAGGAGGTCGAGCGGGGGATCACCCTGGTCGGCCCGCACCGGGACGAGCTGGTGCTCAGACTCGGTCCGCTGCCCGCCAAGGGCTACGCCAGCCACGGCGAGTCCTGGTCGTTCGCGCTGGCGCTCCGGCTGGCCTCGTACGAACTGCTGCGCGCCGACGGCGGTGAGCCGGTGCTCGTCCTCGACGACGTCTTCGCCGAGCTGGACGCCTCCCGCCGCGACCGGCTGGCCGAACTGGTGGCCGGCGGCGAGCAGGTGCTCGTCACCGCCGCCGTCGCCGAGGACGTGCCGAAGGCGCTGGCCGGGGTCCGGTTCTCGGTCGCCGACGGAGCGGTCCAGCGCGTCACCGGCTGAGCTCCGGCACCGTTTCCCCACCCGATCCCCCCACCCGCAGCGGTCGGGGGCGCCCCGAGGACCCCTCCCGCTCCCGTACGCTGGACGGCTGACCGTTGTCCACAGGCTGGGGATAGGAGATCGCCGTGAGCGAGCCGGCGCAGGACTCCCCGCAGCAGGGCGGCGCCGAGCTGACCGGCGCCGATCTGGCCCGGTCGGCGCTGCGGGCGGCCCGGGCGCAGGCCCGCCAGCGCGGCGAGCAGGTCCGCGAGAAGCGCGAGGCGAAGCGGCACGGTCTGCGCAGCGGGGCCCGCTCGGACGGCCGTGACCCGGTGCCGCTGGGGGCGGCACTGAACCGGCTGCTGACCGAGCGCGGCTGGGAGTCCTCGGCGGCCGTCGGCGGCGTGATGGGCCGGTGGCCGCAGATCGTCGGCCCGGACATCGCCGCGCACTGCACCCCCACGTCCTACGACGACGAGGCCGCGGTTCTCACCGTGCAGTGCGACTCCACCGCATGGGCGACCCAACTCCGATGGCTGGCAAGGCAGTTGGTGGCCCGTCTGAATCACGAGCTGGGTCACGGCACGGTCCGGACCATCAAGGTGCTGGGTCCGGCCGCCCCGGTCCGCGGTTACGGCCGGCTGCGCGCTCCGGGCAGCAAGGGGCCGGGCGACACCTGGGGCTGACCCCGGCCGGCCCGGGGCCGAGCGGACTCGGATCTTCCGGAACCCCTGACGGCCCTTCCAGGCGCTCTCAGCCCCCGGGGCGAGTATCGGGACATGTGCAGAGGGGATTCAGGGCGGCGTATCTGCCCTCAGAGGCTGCCAAACGCCCATCTCTGTCAGTCGTACCGGTAGACTGAGAGCCAAACACTGTTGCTAGTGGCAACCGAGTCGAAACGCCGTGGTCGCACGCCCGCCCGCACGGGGTGGGGATGCGGCCCGAGCTGTGCCAGAGAGGGCGCTTCGTGGCCGATTCCGGCAACCCCAGCCAGACCCCAGACCAGACCGACCAGGCTTCCTACACCGGCAGCAACATCCAGGTGCTGGAGGGCCTCGACGCCGTCCGCAAGCGTCCCGGCATGTACATCGGCTCGACCGGTGAGCGCGGCCTGCACCACCTGGTGCAGGAGGTCGTGGACAACTCCGTCGACGAGGCGATGGCCGGGTACGCGGACACCATCGACGTCATGCTCCTCGCCGACGGCGCGGTCCGGGTGGTCGACAACGGCCGGGGTATCCCGGTGGACATCGTCCCCGGGCAGGAGAAGCCGGCCGTCGAGGTCGTGCTCACCGTCCTGCACGCGGGCGGCAAGTTCGGCGGCGGCGGCTACGCGGTCTCCGGCGGTCTGCACGGCGTCGGCGTCTCCGTGGTGAACGCGCTCTCCACCCGGCTCGCGGTGGAGATCGACCGGGACGGCCACCGCTGGACCCAGGACTACAAGATGGGCGCCCCGACCGCGGCGCTGGTCAAGGGCGAGGCCACCGACCGGACCGGCACGACGGTCACCTTCTGGGCCGACCCGGACATCTTCGAGACCACGGTCTACTCCTTCGAGACGCTCTCCCGGCGCTTCCAGGAGATGGCGTTCCTCAACAAGGGCCTGACCATCTCGCTCACCGACGAGCGCCCCGAGCACGTCGACGAGGAGGGCAAGCCGCTCTCCGTCACCTACAAGTACGACGGCGGCATCGCCGACTTCGTCGCCCACCTCAACTCCCGCAAGGGCGACGTGATCCACCCCTCGGTGATCGACTTCGAGGCGGAGGACAAGGACAAGACGATCTCGGTGGAGATCGCCATGCAGTGGAACTCCTCGTACACCGAGGGGGTCTACTCCTTCGCCAACACCATCCACACCCACGGCGGCGGCACCCACGAGGAGGGCTTCCGCGCGGCGCTGACCGGCCTGGTCAACCGCTACGCGCGGGACAAGAAGCTGCTCCGGGAGAAGGACGACAACCTCTCCGGCGAGGACATCCGCGAGGGCCTGACCGCGATCATCTCGGTCAAGCTCGGCGAGCCGCAGTTCGAGGGCCAGACCAAGGACAAGCTGGGCAACACCGAGGCGAAGACCTTCGTTCAGAAGGTGGTCCACGAGCACCTCAACGACTGGCTGGACCGCAACCCCAACGAGGCTTCGGACATCATCCGCAAGTCCATCCAGGCCGCCACCGCGCGCGTCGCCGCCCGCAAGGCGCGCGACCTCACGCGCCGCAAGGGCCTGCTGGAGTCCGCCTCGCTGCCCGGCAAGCTGAGCGACTGCCAGTCCAAGGACCCGTCCGAGTGCGAGATCTTCATCGTCGAGGGTGACTCCGCCGGCGGCTCGGCCAAGCAGGGCCGCGACCCGCGGATCCAGGCCATCCTGCCGATCCGCGGCAAGATCCTGAACGTCGAGAAGGCCCGGATCGACAAGGTGCTGCAGAACACCGAGGTCCAGGCGCTGATCTCGGCCTTCGGCTGCGGCATCCAGGAGGACTACGACGAGTCCAAGCTCCGGTACCACAAGATCGTTCTGATGGCCGACGCCGACGTCGACGGTCAGCACATCCGGACGCTGCTGCTCACCCTGCTGTTCCGCTTCATGCGGCCGCTGGTCGAGTCCGGCTACGTGTACCTGGCGATGCCCCCGCTGTACAAGATCAAGTGGGGCAAGGACGACTTCGAGTATGTCTACTCCGACCGCGAGCGCGACGCCGTGATCGCGGCGGGCGTGGCCGCCGGCCGCCGCCTGCCGAAGGACGACGCGATCCAGCGGTTCAAGGGTCTCGGCGAGATGAACGCCGAGGAGCTCCGGATCACCACCATGGACCAGGCCCACCGCCTGCTCCTCCAGGTCACCCTGGAGGACGCAGCCCGTGCCGACGAGTTGTTCTCCGTCCTGATGGGCGAGGACGTCGAGGCCCGCCGCTCCTTCATCCAGCGCAACGCCAAGGACGTCCGCTTCCTGGACGTGTGACGCCTGCACCCAGGCCCCGCACGTATCCAGTCCGCGTGAAAGGAAACTGACCACCAGTGGTCGACGACAACCGTCCCGAAGGCGAGCAGCCCGAGACCCCCGAGGTCGCCTCCGCGATCACCCTGCGGATCGAGCCGGTCGAGCTCGAGACCGAGATGCAGCGCTCGTACCTCGACTACGCGATGAGCGTCATCGTGAGCCGAGCGCTGCCCGAGGTGCGCGACGGCCTCAAGCCGGTGCACCGCCGCGTGCTCTACGCGATGTACGACGGCGGGTACCGCCCCGAGAAGGGCTACTACAAGTGCGCCCGCGTCGTCGGCGACGTCATGGGCAACTACCACCCGCACGGCGACACCTCGATCTACGACACCGTGGTCCGCCTGGCCCAGCCGTGGTCGCTGCGGATGCCGCTGGTGGACGGCAACGGCAACTTCGGCTCCCCGGGCAACGACCCGGCCGCGGCCATGCGCTACACCGAGTGCAAGATGATGCCGCTGGCCATGGAGATGATGCGCGACATCGACGAGGAGACCGTCGACTTCGCCTCCAACTACGACGGCCGCTCGCAGGAGCCGACCGTCCTGCCCGCGCGCATCCCCAACCTGCTGGTCAACGGCGCCACCGGCATCGCGGTCGGCATGGCCACCAACATCCCGCCGCACAACCTGCGCGAGGTGGCCTCCGGCGCACTCTGGGCGCTGGAGCACCCGGAGGCTTCCAACGAGGAGCTGCTGGAAGCGCTGATGGAGCGGATCAAGGGCCCGGACTTCCCGACCGGTGCCCTGATCGTCGGCCGCCGCGGGATCGAGGAGGCGCACCGCACCGGTCGCGGCTCGATCACCATGCGCGCCGTGGTCGAGGTCGAGGAGATCCAGGGCCGCCAGTGCCTGGTGATCACCGAGCTGCCCTACCAGGTCAACCCGGACAACCTCGCCCTGAAGATCGCCGACCTGGTCAAGGACGGCAGGGTCGCCGGCATCGCCGACGTCCGCGACGAGTCCTCCTCGCGCACCGGCCAGCGCCTGGTGGTCGTGCTCAAGCGCGACGCCGTCGCCAAGGTCGTGCTGAACAACCTCTACAAGCACACCGACCTGCAGACCAACTTCGGCGCCAACATGCTGGCCCTGGTCGACGGCGTGCCGCGCACGCTCTCGCTCGACGCCTTCATCCGGCACTGGGTCAACCACCAGGTCGAGGTCATCGTCCGGCGCACCACCTTCCGGCTGCGCAAGGCCGAGGAGCGCGCGCACATCCTGCGCGCCCTGCTCAAGGCCCTGGACATGATCGACGAGGTGATCGCGCTCATCCGCGCCTCGGAGAGCGCCGACGCCGCCCGCAGCGGTCTGATGGCCCTGCTCGACATCGACGAGCTCCAGGCCAACGCGATCCTGGAGATGCAGCTCCGCCGGCTGGCCGCCCTGGAGCGCCGCCGGATCATGGACGAGCACGACGAGCTGCAGCGCAAGATCGACGAGTACAACGCGATCCTGGCCTCGCCGACCCGTCAGCGCGAGATCATCTCGGAGGAGCTCACCGCGATCGTCGAGAAGTACGGCGACGAGCGGCGTTCGACCCTCATCCCGTCCGACGGCGACCTCTCCATCGAGGACCTCATCGCCGAGGAGGACATCGTCGTCACGATCACCCGTGGCGGCTACGTCAAGCGGACCCGCTCCGACCTCTACCGCTCGCAGAAGCGCGGCGGCAAGGGCGTCCGCGGTGCCCAGCTGAAGCAGGACGACCTCGTCGACCACTTCTTCGTGACGACGACCCACAACTGGATCCTGTTCTTCACCAACAAGGGCCGGGTCTACCGCGCCAAGGGCTACGAGCTGCCGGACGCCGGGCGCGACGCCCGCGGCCAGCACGTGGCCAACCTGCTGGCCTTCCAGCCGGACGAGCAGATCGCCCAGGTGATGGCCGTCCGGACCTACGAGGACAAGCCGTACCTGGTCCTCGCCACCCGGGCCGGCCTGGTGAAGAAGACGCTGCTGAAGGACTACGACTCCCCGCGCTCCGGCGGCCTGATCGCGATCAACCTGCGGCAGGACGAGGAGGGCCGGGACGACGAGCTGATCGGCGCCGAGCTGGTCTCCGCCGAGGACGACCTGCTGCTGGTCTCCAAGAAGGCCCAGTCGATCCGCTTCACCGCGACCGACGACGCGCTCCGGTCCACCGGGCGCGCCACGTCCGGCGTCAAGGGCATGGCCTTCCGCGAGGACGACGAACTGCTCTCGATGAACGTGGTCCGGCCGGGGACGTACGTCTTCACCGCCACCGACGGCGGGTACGCCAAGCGGACGGGCGTGGACGAGTACCGTGTCCAGGGACGTGGCGGCTACGGCACCAAGGCGGCGAAGATCGTCGAGGGCCGGGGCTCGCTGGTCGGCGCGCTGGTCGTCGACGAGAGCGACGAGATCATGGCGATCACACTGTCCGGTGGAGTGATCCGCACAAGGGTTTCCGAGGTTCGTGAAACCGGACGTGACACCATGGGCGTCCAACTGATCAACCTCGGAAAGCGCGACGCGGTGGTGGGCATGGCCCGCAACGCGGAAGCGGAGGCCGAGGACGATGAGTCGGCGGAGGACGAGGTGGCGGCCATCGAGTCCACCGAGGTGGCCGAAGGTACGGAGACGGCGCCGGGCGGGGAGACCGCCGAGGCCTGACCTCGTACCGTGTCGGCCGGTACCGACGCGCCCGTGAGACGGCGCGTGGGGACCGGCCGGCCGACCAGTACCGGGCAATCCCGCCGGGCGCTGGATGACGAGTGACGACGCAGGGCGGTGTCGCCGCCCTGGTGGGAAGTGCGGGAGGACCAGTGAGTGGAGCCACGGGTGCTGCGGGAGGAGCCACCGGCGGCCGTCCGGGCGCAGCACAGGGCGGCGGGGGCTACGGGGTGCCGCAGCCGCCGGCCGAACACCCCTCCGCGTCCACCTCGCTGATGCCCCCGGTCGGCGCGGCGGGACAGGGCGGGGCGACCTACGGCGGCCAGCAGGCCCCGCCGCCCCCGCCGGGCGCTCCGGCGGGAGGGTCGGGGTTCTCGCAGCCGACCACCTACGCCAAGGGGCAGCCGACCCCGCCCCGGGGCACCCGGGTCGGCGGCGGCAACACGCCGCCCGGCGGGACGCCCGCCGCGGGCCCCCGCCGACCCGCCGCTCCGGCGGCGGCGCCGGTCGGCGGCCTGGGCGGCCGGACCAGGAAGGCCCGGTTGCGCGTGACCAAGGCCGACCCGTGGTCGGTGATGAAGGTCAGCTTCCTGCTGTCGCTGGCGGTCGGGATCATCATCATCGTGGCCGCGGCCGTGCTGTGGATGACGCTGGACTCGCTCGGCGTCTTCGACTCGCTGGCCAAGACCCTGAAGGACATCACGGCCTCGGAGAACAACGGCGGCGGCCTGAACCTGATGGACTACGTCGGCTTCGGCAAGGTGATGACCTTCACCTCGCTGATCGCCGTGGTCGACGTGGTGCTGCTGACCGCACTGTCCACGCTCTCCGCGTTCATCTACAACGCGGCGGCCGGCTTCACCGGCGGCATCGAGCTGACCCTCGCCGAGGAGGACTGACCCTCCGGGAGTGATCCCGGGTCAGCTGCCGCCGCACGGACGGATCTTCGTCCGCGGACGGAAATGAACGGGCCCCGCAGGCTGTTGCAGCCTGCGGGGCCCGTCGGCATCCGGGTGACAGCCGGTCCCCGCGGCGTGCCGTCCGAATCGGCCTCCGTCGCGGTGGGCTTAGCTGGACGCGCTCGTTCCGAGTTCCGACCGCCACAGGCCTCCCCGGTCCCACCGGCCGGGTCCGGTACGGCTGCGCAGGTACGGCAGGACGGAGGCGCACGATGGCGGAGCTCGCACGGCGACTGGTCGAGGCCCTGGACGGGCTGCTCGGGGTCTCGGTACCGCTGCGGATCCAGGCATGGGACGGCAGCGTCGCGGGGCCGCCGGGGGCGCCCACGCTGGTCCTTCGCAACCGCCGGGCGCTGCGCCACCTGCTCTGGCAGCCCGGCGAACTGGGCCTGGTCCGCGCCTACGTCTCGGGGGACCTGGAGGTCGCCCCCGGCACCGACCTCTACGAGGTGCTGCGCGACGTCGCCCACTTCGTCGAGCGCCCCGAGATCCGCCGGCTGCGGTTCGGCCCGGCCGAGGTCGTGGGCGTCAAGGGCCGCCGGGCGGCGGGCGCCCTGTTGCGGGCCGGCGCGCTGGGGCCCCGCCCCGTGCCGCCGCCGGAGGAGGCCCGCCCGGCGGGACGGCTGCACAGCCGGAGCCGGGACCGGGCGTCGATCAGCCACCACTACGACGTCGGCAACGACTTCTACGCGCTGGTCCTGGGCCCGTCGCTGGTGTACTCCTGCGCGTACTGGGAGCCCGCCGCCAGGAGCCTGGAGGCGGCCCAGGAGGCGAAGCTGGACCTCATCTGCCGCAAGCTCGGCCTGCGGCCGGGGATGCGGCTGCTGGACGTCGGCTCCGGCTGGGGCTCGCTGGTGCTGCACGCGGCCCGGCACTACGGCGTGACGGCGGTCGGCGTCTCCATCTCCGCCGAACAGGTCGCGCTGGCCCGGCAGCGGGTCGAGGAGGCCGGTCTGGCCGACCGGGTGGAGATCCGTCTCCAGGACTACCGGGAGATCCCGGACGGCCCGTTCGACGCGATCTCCAGCGTCGGGATGGCCGAGCACGTCGGCGCCGCGCAGTACCGCGCCTACGCCGAGGGCCTCTACCGGCTGCTGGTGCCCGGCGGCCGGCTCCTCAACCACCAGATCGCCCGCCGCCCCGACGTCCCCGGCGAGCCGTACCGTCCGAGCCCGTTCATCGACCGCTACGTCTTCCCCGACGGCGAGCTCTCCCCGGTCGGTCCCACGGTCTCCCTGCTGGAGGAGGCCGGCTTCGAGGTGCGCGACGTCGAGTCGCTGCGCGAGCACTACGGGCTGACCCTGCGTGAGTGGGTGGCCAACCTGGAGGCGCACTGGACGGAGGCGGTCCGGCTGGTCGGCCGGGGCCGCGCGCGGGTCTGGCGGTTGTACATGGCGGCCTCCGCGCTGGCCTTCGAGGAGAACCGGATCGGCGTCAACCAGATCCTCGCCGTCCGCACGACCGCCGGCGGTTCGGCCGGCCTGGCGGCCACCCGCGAGGAGTGGCTGCGCTCCTCCGGTACCGCCCCCCACCAGCCCGTCCCGGGAACCCCTGCCGCTGCCCCGGGTGAATCGGATTTGGGGGATCGGCGATCGGTCCGCTAATCTTTCAGTGCGGCAAGGGGCTATAGCTCAGACGGTTAGAGCGCTTCCCTGATAAGGAAGAGGCCACAGGTTCAAGTCCTGTTAGCCCCACCACCGCGAAGGGCCCGGAGCATCGCTCCGGGCCCTTCGGCGTTCTCGTGCTCCGGAGGTGGAACCGCGGGCGCCGTCCGGGGGTTGTACGGGTGAGGACCGCCCGTCGGCGGGCGGCACCCGGTGGAGAGACGGTGGCGTGATGGCGGTGTTCTGGGCGATGAGCATCCCCGGCCTGGTCTGCGCCCTGGCGGCGCTGGCCTTCGTCGACCAGTTGGCGCTGAAGGCGCGGAAGTCGCGTCTGGTGCCCTGGCGGGGGACGGGTCGCGAGGGGCAGATCTCGGCGACCGGCTTCGAGCAGCTGCACGCGCAGTTCGCGGCCGGCAAGCAGCACCAGCTGGACGAACGGCAGAGCTCGCTGATGCTGCGCGACGAGGAGGGCGAGGGTGCGCCGCCCCGGACCAGGGTGGATCTGGCGGCCGGTGTGGCGGTCGTGGTGCCCCCCTCCCGTGGGCAGGAACCGTGACGGCTTCGAGGGGGCTCCAGGGGGGCTCTGCGGGGGTTCGGGGCCGGGCCGACCGTACGACAGGAGGTGTGGCGTCAATCCTCCGACCGGACGGGTCGGTTGGAGCAGCGGTGGCTGGTCACGATTGGGACACCGGTGTGTATCATCGGCCGCAAGGGCAGTCTGCCAACCCGACCGCCCTTTCGTGCTCGTAAGGAATCATGGACTCGTCGGCCCGATCGAACCCGGTCGGTGCACGGCTACTGAGTCCGCCAACGCAAGAAGGACGAGGTCCCGCGGTGAAGAAGCTTCTCCTGGTCGCCCTGGTCGCCCTCGGCGGCTTCTTTGTCTACCGTCAGGTCCAGGCGGACCGCGCCGAGCAGGACCTGTGGACCGAGGCCACCGACCCGGTCCCGGCCGGTCGCTGAGGACGCCGACGATCTGACGATCGACGATCTTCGGGGGCGTCGCACGGCGCCTCCCGGTCCGGGGGGGGGGGGGCGGGGGGCCCGCCCCCCCCGGCGGTAACCACCCCCCCCGCCCGGGGGGGGGGGGCCGGGGGGGGGGGGGGGGCCCGGCCCCG